>NZ_JCACKO010000013.1:0-75650 GCF_059505445.1 Brasilonema angustatum
TCGAGGTTTTGGGATTGAGATATTTATCCTCTTTTTTTGGCGAAGGTATTGCTATATGTATCAATTTATCAATCATTTTATCTAGGAAAGCAATACTAATCCTTACATAAGGATCGCCCAATCGCCAGTCAGGTAAGTGCGCTTTGCACAATTCCTCAGCATGTCTTGCCCAAAGACTCTGTGAAATGATAACTCTGCTCCTTGGGAGCAGGGAAGGCGTTTTGAAACAAACGCCTTGATCCTTACAGGTATTTTCTATGCCTTCGGCACGGCTGAGCACAAAGCGCACGCACTCACGTTCGCTGTAAGTCCTATTCGCAGGACTTACGGCGCGAAGCATTCGTAACCATGTGTTAGGACACATCTTTTTCATCCGATATTTCATCTACCGCAATTTCCCAAGGTATACCCTCTTTAGATGGAGGACAGAAACGGATTTTGGCAGTGTCAGAAAATAGCTTTAATTTGTTAGCCATCTGAGGAATAGCATTTGCTATATGCCAGTAACTTTCCATGTCATAGCTAACAATGATCAGTATTAAAGTGCCACCGTTTATTTGAAAATACCAGTGACAATTAGACAATAAAGATCGAGTCATTGAACCACAAGCTTTGAAAAAGCGTTTGCAGATAGCTTCTTCTAGTTGTCTTCGTAATAACTCATCAAGTTGTGTCACCCGAGTTGGAGGCAAATCATCTGGAGAAAGAGGAGGAAGAAAACGTCTGCTCATGGCACAAAATATTTACTATCAACGGAATAGCTTATACATAAATTCGCATTCAATTATGAGGGAACCTCAATTTCTCCAGATTTTTTTCCAAATTATAATAAGAAAATTCATAAAAATGGAATATTTTTTAACACATTGAAAATCTCTTTCCTTGTTCTATTTGTTATTAAATACACGCTCTAACTTATTCGATTGTACTTGTATAAGTGAGCTATAGGCATAAAAAAAGAACAATGACAGTTGTCAGCTTTCAGCAACCAGACTGAAAGCCAACAATTCATTATTCGCTCATCACAGAGGCTCTGTGTTGAGCTTCTTGCCAAAGTTTGTGGAGGAAAAACTCAGTAGGTGAAGCAGAGTGTTCACCATAAGATGAATCGCTGCTCGCGGTGATAAAAATGCCATCAGCATCTTGAGAACCATTTGATAGCCAATAACCTCGCAGAGTCACTTCCACACACTCATGATCACAATTGACAAGAGCGATAATTTCACTGTTCTCTCTATTGACAAGAGCTTTAAGTATTTCTACTCCTGGCAAATTAACAGGAAGTAAAAAGGAAGCAGTGCTGGGTTCAACACATAGAGATTGACCCACTCGCAGTGCCAAAATCACTCGCGCTTGCACCCATTCTTCCAACGATTGAACTAAACACTCTAAACAAAAACTCGCTTCAGTGTATGTTAATTTCAGCATTGCTTATGCTCTCCTGTTATTCCAGGTTTGCTTGAGCTGGGTGAGTGAACTTCCGATCCGCTTTGGCTAGAAAAATATAGTGGATCAGCTTTACCTGTTACTAACAATACAATCGCTTGCTCGATATTAACCCGACACAGTGGCAAATCATTTAGAGAAAACACCACCACGGATTGTTCTAAAACTTGCATCGCGCTTGTCACAGCTTGACTCCTTATAAACAAACCCCCGCTTCTTATTGAGTGGAAGCGGGGGTTAGAATTTGACCTTTAAGTCTTGGTGCTTCTATATCGGTACAGCATCCTGTTGCTTGTACATCCCGCTTCGTAGTTCTAGTTTTGCTACTGCATTCAGTGCACGAATGCTGGCATATTGAGAATCATAATTGCCTTGTGTGATTTGCCATTTATTCCAGCCACCGTCTCCCATAAATAAATACTCCACTCCCACAGCGGCTGATTCCCAACTAAATCGGCAGTTGACAACACGCAAGGAAGTAGAGATGGGGTAAACGGATTTCACAGAAAATTTCACCTATTGAACATTCCTTTAAACATACTACACTTGTATTACTATCCTGTCCATACTTTAAGGAGAAAAACTGATGCATACAATAGCTCGCACACCAACCACCGATATGGAAGTCACCAGCATCCGTCTAGAACGGGAATTGAAAGATAAACTCAAAGAATTAGCTGGAAATCAGGGATATCAAGCTCTGATTCGAGACATCCTCTGGAATTATGTGCAGCAAAAATCAGGTGAGTGGAAGCCCCGATTTTCGCGAGCCGATATTCGGGCTAGCATAGCCGCAACAGCACAACAAGAAGAACGCTGTGTACTAACAGGTCAACTCATTCAAGCAAAACAACCTATGTTACTAGGACTGACAAGAAATGGCGATATGGTTCCTCTGAGTGTCGAGAGTTTAGCTGGTTAAACTTTTTTTCTTTGTGAATGCAGCTCAGTTGTTCTATGTGATACTGCAACGGGCTGCATTCAGAATTTTGTTTTCTCTTATTTATCAGTAAATTTAATAGTTTAAGATATCAAATTATTAGACTCTTTAGTCCAATAGATTTGGATGCCTTGCAAAAGACTGAGGCTGTTTCAGTCGCAGGAGTTTCAACAACACTGAGGTATAAAAACCCTAAAGCTGGGTCAAAAGTAAAATTTTGTAAACAATTATGAGTAAGACTATAAATACCTAAAAAAAATTTGGCTTTTTGTAAAAGTAAGTCACACAGTTTCTCTAAAACTTTGTGGTGATAAGATTTTCTTCTACCTACACTAGCAGGGTTCATCCCACTCACAAAATGCATAATGATAAAGAAAAATACCTTCTTGCTAGAAATATATCAGTGTTAACGCGGATACATTTTACAGAGCTTTCGCCTTAAAACCAGAGAAATTACGGTTTGTATATGGAGGCTGGCAGGATATTCTAAGTCTAGGTTGGCTAGTTATTGAAGACGAACATACCCGAAATTCTTTGACGACAGCGTCTTGATTAATTTTTAATATTTTTTACATAAAAAGAAAATTTCTCACAAAGGATTTGACCATCTCCAATAGAAACGGGCTATAACAGGTAGCACAAGCTTTGGGTGAATCATGTTCCGAGAGGTTGCTTACGAAGAAAATGGGGTCAATATTCAAGAGTGTGGCAAGAATGAACAAACCTTTATCACCGTCCAAGTGTTTAGATGAAGTAAATCTACACAAACAATACTCGGTTAAGCTGATGCCGCATCAGGAAGATCCTGTCTACCAGTTAGTAAACAAAATTAACAAAATAATTGCCAATAGCTCAACTCCGACAAGGATGCTGCAAGATCTTGCCAAAGTCATAGGAGTTGCCTTTCAAGTCGATGGTTGTAGCTTAGTGACAGTATCAGGAGAAGTATCGAGTGAGGCAATAACTGCTAGCTGGTGTGCCCAAGAGAACTTAGAGTTGTCTGGTGCAGAAGATGAAATGTTTTCAATGGAAGAGCACTTAGACGTGGCGGTAATCGAATGTGCGTCTGAAAGATTCACCATTGAGGATATTCCAACCATTCAAAAATGTTTGGCTATTGGACGTCAATCTTTGCCACCGACAATCAAGGCGGTTTTAGCAATACCCACTCGATTTGGTGGTAAAAATAACGGTGTGATTAGTCTGATTAAATCGCAGCCATACATTTGGCGGGAATCAGAAAAACAGCTCTTAAAAGCTGTCGAGTCGTGTTGCGCGATCGCATTTTCTCAAGTCGCACAAACACAGCAGATTGCTGATCAAAATCACTACCTGCGAACTTGTGTACAGCATCAAAGCTTAATCAAGCGGCTAACTATTATAAGTCGCACCAATCTGGAGATTAATCAAATGCTTCGGCTGGCGCTCGCTTCCACAGCTGAGGCTCTCGAAGCAGATCGTGGTCTGCTTATACTGCTCAAGTATACCGATCCATTGTTTAGAAATCGACGACAACAACAAATTCCCCAAGCAAAAGCCTCTGTTGTGGCTCAGTGGAATGGAACGACAGAAACTCCCCTAATAAATCAGTTAGATATTTCACAAATTTCCTTTTCTCTAAGGGACTGTGGTCTATGCCAGCGTGCTTTCGTGAACTCTGGAAATCCATTAATTCTTAATAATGATGATACAAACTTAAAAGATACTTTAACAGTTAACCCAGTATTTGCTATAGAAGCGCTGCCTGTAGTGCTATTAATGCCATTAGAAATTCAAGGTAAAGTATTAGGATTTTTAGTGTTACAGCAAGCAGTAGCTCGCGATTGGCAAGCAACAGAATTAAATATAGTACAAATGGTCTGTGCTCAACTCAGCAACGCCATAATTCAAACACAAACACTACGCCAAGTCCAAACATTGGTAGATGAACGTACAGCACAACTGCAACGTAGTTTGGAAGTTCAAGCAAGACTTTACGAAGTGAAGCGTCAACAGACAGAACAATTACAAAAGCTTAATGATTTGAAGGATGAATTTTTAAGCAATATTAGCGATCGCTTGCGTCATCCACTGACAAGGATTAGTGTGGCTATCCGTAACTTACGTCAAATGGGGCAATTAAACGAACGTCAGACCAAATACGCCCATATGATCGAGCAAGATTGCACCGATGAGATTCATTTAATTAATGATTTATTAAAACTCCAAGAATTAGCCACTCATAATGAACGTCCGCAGTTAGAAACGACTGATTTAAATACAAGAATTCGTGATTTATCTGCCACTTTTGAGGCTAAACTAGCAGATAAGGGCATAAGCCTTTCCCTAGATTTTCCAGATTCGCCACTCACAGTGCAAACTGAAAGAGAGAGTTTTGACCGTATTTTGCAGGAGTTATTAACAAATGCTAGTAAATACTCAGAACATGACACTGTTGTCCATTTGCACGTCACTCATCAAGTCAATCAAGAGGTTGACCAAGTTATGATTAAAGTGAGCAACATCGGACGTGGCATCTCAGAAGAAGAAGCTAGTTACATATTTGACAGGTTTCGTCGGGGGAAAGGGAGATGGACTCCAGGGGCAGGCTTGGGACTTGCTCTGGTCAAGTCTTTAGTTCAACATCTCAATGGGACAATTGCAGTAGAAAGTACGCCCATAGAGGATTCTAGCTTCAGTACAATCTGCTTTACCCTGACACTGCCCCAATTTTCTGATAAAAATGACTCATAACTTGTGAAAGTGACTGAAGAACACAACATACAAGAGGGACTGGATTTGTCTGTTATTAGCGACGACATCGATCTAGAACGAAATGGAGCGACTCAAGCAGATGATTTACAAGCTGTAGACGTCGAAATCGAGAAAATAGCAGAACGAGTGCGACAAATCACGGCTTCGCTTCAAATTTCCCAACCAGTAGAACAAGTCTGGAAAGTACTCACAGATTATGAAGCTTTAGCTGACTTCATCCCCAATCTGACAAAAAGTCGCCTCCTTGAGCATCCTCAAGGAGGTATTCGTTTAGAACAAATAGGCGCTCAGCGGTTTCTACGCTTTAACTTTTGTGCCCGTGTTGTTCTGGACTTAGAAGAATCTTTTCCCAAGGAAATTAATTTCCGCATGGTAGAGGGAGATTTCAAAGACTTCTCTGGTAGCTGGCTATTAAAGCCTTACTCCTTTAGTGAAGATATGGGAACATATCTTTACTACACCGTGAAGGTTTGGCCTAAACGTACTATGCCAATCGCAATCATCGAGCGTCGTATAAGCGACGATATGCAGTTGAACCTTCTTGCCATTCGCCAACGAGTGTTAGAAGCATAAATAAAGAGCGAAGTAGAAATATTTGCAGATTTTCTACTTCGCTCTTTATTTTTTATACCCCCAGGGGAATTCGAATCCCCGTCGCCTCCGTGAAAGGGAGGTGTCCTAGGCCTCTAGACGATGGGGGCGCTAGATCCACACTTTCCATAATATATCTATTTTTCTTATTGATGTCAACAGCTTTTAAAAAAAACTTTCTAGCAAAATGAAAAATAGGGACATTCTAACTGTTTACCAGCAAAAATACTTAATAATAAGAATGGAGAATTCAGAGTATAGAAGAACTCCAGACTCTATAGCAGGGGTTGGGAACAAGGTTGCTTTGCCTGATAGTCAGAGGCAATCATCACTCTTAATTCACAACTCCAGCAAAAAAAGTATAATTAGTAACTAAATATGAAATCAGAACTCGATTTGGTCAGAAACTTTGGATGTGATGTTGCACGCAGTAAAATTAAGATTTACTATTCTTTACAAAAGATTTTGAAATATTTCGGTCAAAATCTACAGCATGGAAGCATCTTTTGAAATCACCCTGCAAATCGTGATTGCCGTGTTTGCAGGTATTTGCGCCCAGGTGCTGGCTGCATCCCTTCGGATACCCAGCATCGTCTTTTTGCTGATGTTTGGCATCCTGCTTGGCTCTGATGGCTTTGGGCTGTTAGACCCTCATATGCTAGGCACTGGTCTGGAAGTTATCGTCGCTTTGGCAACAGCAATTATTCTGTTTGAAGGCGGACTTAGCCTGGATCTTGAAGAGTTAAGCAAAGTTTCGACTAGCCTGCAACTGCTTGTGACCTTGGGAACGATGATCACGCTGCTTGGCGGTAGTATGGCTGTGCACTGGCTGGGTGAATTCCCTTGGCCAATTGCTTTTCTCTACGCTTCCTTAGTTGTGGTCACAGGACCAACTGTTGTTAGTCCTCTGCTCAAACAAATCAATGTGGATCGGCAGGTTGCAACGCTTTTGGAAGGGGAAGGCGTTCTTATTGACCCAGTAGGAGCTATCCTCGCCGTCGTGGTGCTCAACACGATATTAAACGACCATACCGACTTCATGACGGCAATGATCAGTCTCACGCTGCGCTTGGGTGTTGGTGGAATCATTGGTGCAGCAGGTGGCTGGCTGATGTCCTTAATTTCCAAACGTGCCAATTTTCTCTCGTTTGAACTAAAAAACCTGGTTGTTCTGGCGGGATTATGGGGCTTATTTGCTTTATCGCAAATGATTCGTAGCGAGTCGGGATTAATGACAGTTGTCGTTGCAGGAGTCGTTTTTGGAGCTTCCTCAGTGCCAGAAGAACGATTGTTGCGCCGTTTCAAAGGTCAACTGACTATTCTCAGCGTTTCGGTGTTGTTCATTTTGCTCGCTGCTGACTTATCTATTGCGAGTGTCTTTGCTTTGGGTTGGGGTGGTGTGTTCACGGTGCTGGTCTTGATGTTTGTCGTTCGCCCGATAAATATCCTCTTTTGTACTTGGAACAGTGAATTTAACTGGCGCCAGAAATTGTTTTTAAGTTGGGTTGCCCCACGCGGAATAGTTTCTGCCTCCGTTGCTTCTTTGTTTGCAATTTTACTGACTGATCGCGGAATTAACGGTGGTGAAGCTATCAAAGCTTTGGTGTTTCTCACAATTATTATGACTGTGTTCTGTCAAGGGTTAACGGCTGCTTGGTTTGCCAAGTGTCTGGAAATCACCTCAAAAGACACCATAGGGGCGGTGATTGTCGGTTGTAACCCCTTGAGTTTATTAATTGCTCGGTTGTTCCAAGAATGGGGAGAACCAGTGGTGATGATTGACACTGACGCACAACGTAGTGAACAAGCCCAAGCACAAAATCTGAGAGTTATCTCCAGCAGCGCCTTGGATACTGGTGTATTGGAAGAAGCAGGACTTGGCTCAATGGGAACTTTTTTAGCAATGACTAGTAATGGTGAGGTTAATTTTGTCTTAGCACAACGTGCGGCAGAAGAGTTTAATCCGCCGCGTGTCTTGGCTGTTTTCCCTCGTGATCCACAAGCAACAACCTCTACGAATGAGAATACGGTTAGTCAGGCTTTGATTCCAGATTTACCAATTAAAACCTGGAATGATTATGTGAATGACGGACAGGTTAAGTTGGGGACAACGACGCTGAATGAATCTAGTTTTGACCTTCAACAAGAGCATTTGAAGGCATTAATTAGAGCTGGCGAATTGATACCGCTATTGGTAGAACGAGAAGAACATCTTCAAGTTATGCCCGCAGCGCAAGAGTGGGAAGTTGGCGATCGCATTATCTACCTATTACACGATCCCAGACCACAATTATTAAAACGCTTGTCGGGTGCTAGCCAGTCCACTCGCCTCGCCCTTGAAAAATTACCGAAGGTTGAAGAAATACCGTTGGCAAAACTCTCTCAACTTTCTCGCAGCGATGCTCCCACACCTTAAAATTTATTATCCCTGAGCATTGGCTGGTTGCTGCTGTACTTTATCAGTCTGTGGGAGCGTTCCTTCTGAATACATTTTTTTCAATTGCAATTCTAGCCACAGCACACTCAATAAATGCACAACAGATAGAACTATGGCAGTAACCGAGATCAGATAACTATGTATTGTGTAAAGGTGCTGCACAGTGATGGTACTAATCGCTCCACCACCAGTCAAAATATCTCGCAGTATTGAACCAACCAAAGGAATAGCTTCTATGGTTCCCAGTTCGATGTTAAAACGCCAAAATCCTTCTTGATCCCAAGAGAGGATCATTGCTGTCCAACCCAATCCAATCGCACTTAGGGTAAAGAAAATCCCACTGATCCAAGCAGTCAGCCAACTCTTGCGAAATTGTCTGCTGACAAACATGATCACAACTTGGATCAGAGCAATGACAACAACTGCGTTACCAGCTATCTGGTGCGCTTTGTGGAATAACCAACCGTATGGAACTTCTGTGTCAATGATTTTCAATGACTGGTAAGCTCGACCTGCTGCTGGTTCATAGTAAAAGGACAACAAAATTCCGGTCGTAGCACCAACCAGGGTTAAAGTGATGATGACTACCGATAATATTGTTGTGATTCGCCGCAGAACCACATCTGACTGTGTGTTGTCCATGGCTAAGCACTTCCTTAATTATCTTTACTTGTATTACGAGTCTAACTAAGAATTATTAAGAATAGTTAGTTTTTGATAAGAATTAAAAAATATTTTTTATACTAAGTATTGAACCCAAGCTTTCAATGGTTCTGGTGAACCGTACCACAATCCAGAGCTTTTAGGAGAATGCCTGACTCCTTCTATAACAAGATTTTGGGCCCCTTCAAGATGAGCCGCTTCAATGGGTATAATTCCGTCACCCCACGTGTTACCTTTCCCACAAGTTAACTGATAGCTACTGTAAGCTAACCAACTGCCCCTCCGCCTTTGCCCAAAGATAGTTTTTCCAGCTACACAAACGTAGCGAACATTTTTGTAAAATGTTCCAGGATAGTTTTGATTAACAAAATCCAAATTCCAGCGTGTCCAGCGTTCTTGGCTGACATGAGGTGTACCCAATGTTATCAGAGTTGCAACCAGAGGATGAGCTTGCCATACAGATGATGTGACTTCACCACGTCCTGAGTAAGGTTTTTCTCCCAAGTAAATGCGAGAAAGCCAACCTCCGGCTGAGTGACCAATCAAGTTAATTTGAGACGTATTGTATTGCTGTAACATCTGGTTGACCGTCGCATGGAGTTGCTGCAAAATAGGTGTCACAGATCTTCCGCCAAGAGTGGGTATCCAGTCACGCCGTCGCAGTGCTACAGTCACAGCAGGAAAACCCAATTGCTGCAAAGATTGTTCTAGTGAGCGGTAAGCAACTCCGCTTTCTAGATATCCCGGCAAAATAACTGTCGGTAAAGGCATTTTTGATTTTGGATAGAGATTAGAGATGAAAAAGCGTCATTTTGGAAGCAGAATGTTAGCGATTGCAACTTTTGAGTAAAATATCCGTCATTTTTGAAAAAAATAACAAGTTAAAAAATTGGTGTTGTTCGGTGTTTTCAATTCTCAATAGAAAGCTATTATTTGAAGAGGGGCGCTTCCGTTCTACTACTATACTATATGTTACATGTTACCTCATAGATTTGACTGCTAGATAACTGCAACTGAGTCGAGTGAATGATAATAGCAAAGTAATAGATTGCTAGATAATTGCAACTGAGTCGAGTGAACGATAACAGCTATGTCCTACGTCTCCGTCCTAAAAAATATACCCGAATTCTTAAGCCAGCCGACTGGGATAGCAGTCCTAGCATCTCTTGGCATTCACAGTGCTATCGCGTTTCTCCTGCCGATAGTGCCAATGAATTCTTCTAAACCTAAGCAAGAACCATCATTAAAAAGCAGTGTTGGACTTGTTGAATTAAGTCAATCTGAAAAAAACCGTCTACCACAACCAGGCGTACCACAACTCTCCTCACAACCGCCAGCACCCGCATTACTTCCACAAGTTCCTTCGCCAAAGTTTGCTAATCAATCAATTCCATCATTACCGCCTTTACCACCATCACGGTCTTCTACTGCTCTGATATTACCCCCCCTGCCTACTAAAACGAATAATGTAGCCATTGCTTCGTTGCCTAAAAGTCAGTCTTTGCCAATTCTTTCCAAGAAAGATTTGCAACCTGATCCATCGTTAAGTACGAAAGTTAGACCATTGCCTCGTTATGCAGAACCTGACCCATCATTAAGTGCGAAAGTCAAACCATTGCCTCGTTTTCCAGAAGAAAAGGTACAATTACGAGAAGCTAAGCCACTGGCATCTTCTAGGATTCCTTACAATGTACCTCCAATACAGGCAGCTAACATAGCTCAGGAACAGGAACTCCTTAACACCTCTGCTCCTGTTTACCCTGACCAGATGCGTGCCGCTAGCGATGTAAGCAATGCTACACAAAACACTGCTCCTGGCAGCGAGGTATCACAAGGTGCGAATAATCAGCCGCTGGTAACCCCTGTTGTACAATCTCCACAAGTTGGAGATAACAGCATCGCTTTAGCAAGGCAAAACCTCCCGCAATTGCAGCAAGGTTCAAATTTGCAAGCTCCTGAGTTACCCCCACTAGCAACTGCCCGGTCGTTGTCAACACCGTTAATACCGTCAATACCGTCAACACCGTCAACACCTAAAACCTTTCCACAACGTTTGGCAGAAGCTAAACAGCAATATCCTAACTTAGAAACCAAACAGCCCATAGCTGAAACAGTTAATGGCAAAACAGCACAACAGGGCAACGTTGAAGGTGATTTGGTAGTCAATCGTCAAGGTCAAGTGGAGTCAATAGATTTCCGAAATAATGCTGTTTCACCTGAGTTGAAAACATCTGCTAGGCAATATCTCAGAGAATATTTCCAAAAAAATCCTGTGCAGGCAAATGGCAAGCCCAAGCTTTACCCATTTAACATTTCGTTCAAGCCTAACAGCAATATTTCTAAAATTCCTGCATCCGAACTGTCAACCTCATCTCAAGTCAGTCAAACGCAACCAGCAACCACCGCAGCACAACGCAGCTTAATTCAACGTTTGCGCTCAGTACCAGTCACCTCACTACCATCCAAAGAACCACAAAAAATCGAGATGACTCAGGGTTTGCGTCCCGACAAGGTCAATTTACAACCATCCAAACAACCGCAAAAAGTTAATTTGGCTCAGCGATCTAGCTCATTATCAACGAACCAACAACTATCCCAAAGCCAAACTCAGTCTGCACCGCAAGCAAATCTTGAACAACAAACTTCACGACGGCGACGGGTGGTTGTGATGCAGAATACGCCCGCACCACAAACTAATCAAGAAAAACAAACATCACAGCAACAGGTTGTTGTCAGACAATCTGCATCTTCTTTACAAACTGATAAACAACAACAAACATCACAGCAACAAGTTGTTGTCAGACAGTCTGCATCTTCTTTACAAACTGATAAACAACAACAAACATCACAGCAACGGGTTGTTATCAGACAAAGTACGTCGTCACCACAAGCTAATCTTAAACAAACTTCTGAGCAAGAAGCCAGTAGCAATCAAGCTTCTGCTTCTGGTCAAAATAGTCAAAAATTACTACAACAGTTGCGTCAAATTAGAGATACAAGACAAGGCGGCAATCAGGAAAAATAAAAACAGTAATCACTCAACTAAAGTTCCTGATCTTGCTTCCCATCAAGAAAAAACCCTCTGGTGTCCCAGAGGGTTTTCTTTTTGTATTGTATTTTTAGCTATCTTGCCAGCCTTGTTCTGCTTTTTCGACAATGTAAGCAGCTACGTCTATAATCTCCTGTTCACTTAACTTACTCTTGAATGCGGGCATAGCATTCTTACCATTTTGCACCTGGTAGATAATCGCTTGGATTGAGTCTGCATCATAATCCTCCAGGTACTTTGATAAAGCTTCCTTTTTCAAAGTTTTTTCGCTAATCAGGATGTTACCACCACCTATGTGACAAGAAGAGCAGTTAGCTTTAAAGATTTTGGCACCGTAGGATATTTCGGCTGCAAGTGCTGAATCAATAAATGTAAATTGGAACAAGGCGATGTTCCAGCAGGGAGCCGCCCAAAGGGCGATCGCCAATAAAGCTATAAATAAAACTATTCTCAAGAGATTCTCCTTGCAACTAGCCTCCAGCGACTCAAAAACAGTCTCCAGTAACTATTGTAAGGCTGCCAGAAGTCTCAAAGGAACTACTCTTTGATACAGTTGCTAACTTACTCGTGCGACTATGCCGTAATGCTCTAAATTATTTGTGACTAACGAGAGAATTTGTTTGTTTAGATACAAATTTTTTCAAAATTAGCGGTGACGAGTTTACCTCTGTTTGTTGCTATCAACTCTTGGACGAGGATAAAACTTGTCACCACTGATAACCCCTCATGTAAACATCCCAACATTAGGGTCTGTTTCTAAAAGCGTAATTCGCTCTTGTATAACACGATGAAGTTTTTCTGTCAACAGCTTAAATCTAGCCTTCGACAGTGACTTTGCCAACCATACCTGCGCCACGGTGAGGTTCGCAGTAGAAAGTGTATTCACCCGGAGCTGCGTCTGCTGGGATAGTTGTTGTTGTTTTTTGACCAGGACTCATGAGCAACTTCTTATGAGACAAATCTTTGGCAACTTCCTTACTCTTGGCAGGATTTTTGGCTGGATCAAACACAACATTATGAGGAGGAACTTTGTTGTTCAGCCATTCAATTGTGTCGCCTGGTTTAACTGTCAATTGCTTTGGCTGAAATACCAACATTCCTTTATCACTACCCAGTTTGACAGTATATGTTTCCGCTGAAGCACTGGGAGCAAAAACAGCTAAGCTACTGACAACGAAAAAAATTGTTAACAATGCTAGACTAAAGCGCCGTAAGCTTGACGCGATTATTTTCATGGCTTTCTCCTAACAGCAGGTTTTATCTTCCTTATCCATTTTAAATAAAATTAAGCCAAATATGACAATATGTCGTAGATGCAAATTTTTTTTTAATATTGGCGGATCATACTATTGTCATCAGCAATGACGACTTGACTATAAAACACAAAGATGTATATGATTCATCAGTCTTAAGTACTAAGTTCCAAAAAACTCTTTTTGTCCTCAATTCCAGCTCACTGACTCCAACTATTTTCCTAAGTGTTGTAACTGTTAATCAACCTCCATTAAAAATAGTTTGTAGTCATTAGTCAGTAGTACCGCGCTCGTCCCAAGGACAGACGCGTAGCGGTGAGGGGTATGTGTGTTTTATTTTGTTGGTGTGTAGTAGTGAATAAATCATTAGTCTCTATTTAGAGAGCTTCTAATGATCCAACAGCAGAGCCAGAGCCAGCACGAGGAAAACCTCGGTACAGCCCTGGCTCACTAATGACTAATAACTAAATCAAGCTACTCGTTTTAGTAATAAATTTTACCGCCTCCCCATCGTATAGGGTCAACCTTCGGTTGCACGAGAATATAACCAGCGATCGCCTCTAGGTCATCATCGGTCAGATTTCTCATTTCTGTGAAAATATCTGCGCTCTTGGTGCTGGGGTGTAATTCAGAAATTTCCTCTTCCCCGTCAAAGGTGGTAGGATTTTTCAGATAGTCCACCAAACCTTCAACATTGTTACGGTTTGGTGTCGCTAGGGCGAGTGTTTCAGGATCGAGTCCTATGTTTTGGTTTGTCTTGGTAATACCTCCAGGATGACACTGGGAGCAAGTGTTGTTAAATAAGCGTTTGCCTTCTTTGAGTTGTTTAAGGCTGACGACAGTAGTCTCGCCACCCTCATTTAATGTCACCGTGCGGGTCGTTTTATCTAGTTGCACTGCGGAGGCGCTACCGACAACGAATTGAAAGGTCAGCAAAATAGTTGCCGCAAAAATGCCAAACAATTTTCTAAACATTTTTCCCCTTAACGATTTTGATGCTCAACACAGCTAAGATGACAATGCTCAATCTCATTCGTGCTCATGGCTAATTGCTGAGTGTTAATATTGTTTGCTATTAGGCACGAGCTATAAGCAACTCAAGTCACTTCGGTTTCATTAACTCAGTTGCCAGTACCTTCTAAGTGTCCTTCAGACAGAATTTGGGAAATAATTGCCTTTGTATCCTAAGCGAGCCAAAGGGGTCTTAGGGTTTGTAGGCAATTAAAAGTTCGTCACACATAGACAACACCTTTTCCACAGGAACACTGTAGTCAGTGGCTATCTCGGCAATTGACAGATCCGCAAAAGCCATAACACTTCAGGTAGAGATAGAGCTGCTGTAATACCAATATCACAAAAGGCGACAGGGAAACTCATCAGTAGTAGGCTGACTCAGAAAGCTTGCCATGTCATGTTACGTGTGGGAGTGTCAATTATTGATGATGTTGATAGCGACGGAAGGCAGGATCTTAGGTTGCTAAAAGGTTTTGGGGCTAAAGTGCGACTTCTGGAACACCAATACAAACTCCGTTTGCATTGCCCCAAGCGATGCTCACAAAGGGCGACTCACCATGTGGATGTCATGGCAAACCTGTACGGGGGTCAATTTTTGTTTTCGGTGGTACTAAAATTCTACATTTTCTTCTACGTCTGGTGTCAGTCCAGCTCACTGTTTTGTCCTTACTGAAAACTGTTTGGTTTACTGTGTTTAAGTTTTGTTGATAATGAGATTTATTTTAAAGATTCTATGATAATGATTATTACATTGAATTTCCTGATTAGGTATTAGTAATAACAACAAAATTTTTCAAGAAGTACTGCTGTATGTACTTAGACTGAACAAATGTATATATTTATTCCGAGTGAACTCTTGTAATTTGTCGTGTAGGAGTTTTACTTTGATATATATGCAGATTTAATGATAATTTTTGAAATTTGTTGTTAAACCATTTGTTGATTACTGATAAATTAATGAAACTACTTTCTATAAAAAATGAGTTTTAAGAAAGCAGAGTGTGGCTACTAATTGAGAATTGGTGTGAGGAAAAAATGACAAACTTGTGGAAATCTTTGCTGGCTGGCCCAGCAGTTCTCGGGGCAATGTTAGCGATGAGTACCACTGCTGTTGCAGGGGAAACACCAGCCAATTTAGAAATCAAACAAGCTGAGAATACCACCCAAAACAAGACAAGGGCACAAGTCACTTCGGTGTCTCAGCTATCAGATGTACAACCCACAGATTGGGCTTTTCAAGCACTGCAATCCTTAGTGGAGCGCTATGGCTGTATTGCTGGATACCCGAATGGGACTTATCGCGGAAATCGAGCGATGACGCGATATGAATTCGCAGCTGGGTTGAATGCTTGTCTCAACCGAGTTAACGAACTCATAGCCACAGCTACAGCAGATTTGGTAAATAAACAAGATTTAGCGACATTACAAAGATTACAAGAAGAATTTGCAGCAGAACTGGCTACACTGCGAGGTCGTGTGGATACTTTGGAAGCAAAAGCTGCTGAGTTGGAGGCAAATCAATTTTCGACTACAACCAAACTCAACGCTGAAGCTGTGGTGACAGTGGCAGGAATTGCGACAGGAGAGAATGCAAGGGGAGAAAAAATAAGCCGGAATACTATCGTAGGAGATCGAATTCGCCTCAACTTTGACACAACCTTTAATGGCGAAGATTTACTCAGAACTCGACTACAGGCGAGCAACTTGAATGCTTTCTCTAGCACCTCTACGTTCACACCAGAAGGCGACTTCCGATTCGCAGGCGGCGCTTTCGATGACAGTAACAGTAATGATGTAGGGCTAGACGCACTGCTGTATCAGTTTAAGATTGGCGAGAAAACAACCGTTGTTGTTGAAGCCAATGCAGGTGCGATTGATGATTTTACCAATACAGTTAACCCTTTCCTGGATGGGGATGGTGGTACCGGTGCCCTTTCTCATTTTGGCACTCGCAACCCAATTTACTATCAGCTTAATGGTACTGGTTTAGGACTTAGGCACGAGTTCAGCAAGAACCTGGAACTTAGCTTAGGGTATTTAGCAAACGCCGCTGCCAATCCTGACAGGGGAAGTGGTCTGTTCAATGGTCCTTATGGCGCAATGGCACAGCTAACTATCAAACCAAGTGACAAATTTACCTTTGGTTTGACCTATGTGAATGCTTATAACAATGATTTCACTGCTAACGGTAGTACTGGTAGCAACCGTGCCAACCTACGATCAGCATTGGCAAATAATCCCAATCTACCAGATCGTTTAGCGACCTTCTCAGAGCTTGATGTACCAATTTCCAGTAATTCCTATGGTATAGAAGCATCCTTCCAGCTTAGCCCTAAGTTCGTTTTGGGTGGTTGGGCTGGTTATACCAATACTCGCACCTTGTCCTCTGTTGGTGGAACAATTCCCCGTGGGGAACTTGAGATTTGGAATTATGCTGTCACCCTAGCCTTTCCGGATTTAGGTAAAAAGGGTAACGTCGCAGGTATTATTGTGGGTATGGAGCCGAAAGTGACTGGTGTGAGTGATTCTCTGAGGAGGGCGATCGGCAAAGACGAAGACACTTCCTATCACATTGAAGCTTTCTACCAATATCAGGTGAGCGAAAATATTAGCATAACTCCAGGAGTCATTTGGCTGACAGCGCCAGATCATAACAGTAACAACGATGGTGTTGTGATCGGTGCAGTCAGAACCACCTTCAGTTTTTGAAAAGCACAAATTAAACAGTACAAAAAGACCAGCCTACCACAGCTGGTCTTTTTAAACATCTTAATTTGTGTTGTCTTCTCAAAACAGTTAACCCCAAGTTGCGCGTTCCCAAAACGCAACGGGATACTTTTCTTAACAATATTGTAACAGTCAGTACAAATTTTTTATGACATTTATCAAAAAAAGATATTTAGGAAGAAAATAAGTTTCCATCTTTAAGAAAAATTCTAAATATGGTATGTAGCCAGAAAATTATTTAAATTTTGAATTAAAAATCAAAAGTTAAATAATTTTTTTGTATTTTGAACAACAAATATACTCGCAACTCACGACTTAGGATTAAGCACCAACGACTGCGGTTGTCCCCAAATAATACGCTCTTGCTTGTAGATAGCAATTCCCGGTTTCGCTCCTTTGGGTTTATAAACATATTTTGGCTGAGTGTAAACAACTGGAACCTGTTCACTTTGACGACCACGACTGTAGTATGCTGTTAAGTTAGCAACATATTGCAAATCAGATTCTTCTGGGACACGACCTGCTTCCAGACGCAGTAACACGTGGCTACCTGGAATCTCTTGAGCATGGAACCATAAATCGTAATCGTTTGCCACACGAAAGCTTAATTGGTCATTTTGGCGGTTATTCCGACCAATTAAAACTTCAAAACCACTGGGAGTGCGATAATGATAAAAGTTCATGCTAGCAGCTTCCGTTGGACTGCGACGGCGATATTCTGAGTCTTCTAAATACCGCTGTTGAATAAGTTCCTCGCGGATTTCTTCAAGAGCTTGTAAATCTTCTGCTGTGTTGTAATTTTCTATCTGCGAAATGGCTGCTTCCACTTGCTCCAAATACTCAATTTCAGCACTGACTTCTGCCAATAAAGGTTCTACAGCAATGCGAGCGCGTTTGAGTTTTTGATGCTGCTTGTAGAGATTTTGGGCATTTTGGACGGCATTTTTATCTGGCTGTAAAGCGATTTTTACTGGTTCGCTAGTTTCAAAATCAGGGATAACAATTTCTGTCATTCCCACTTGCCATAGATGGAGATGCGCCATCAACAAATCAGCATTTTGTCGATATTCATCTGCTTTTTCTGACTGCTGCAAGCGTTGCTCAAAAGTAGCAGCTTTGACTCGTAATTTTTCCAAAAGATTATTCAGTTTTTGACTCAATTGATGGCGCAGTTGGGAAAATATTTGTTGATTGAGTTGATCCGTGTAGTAACGGTTGAGTAACTCTTGGATATTTTTCGCCCTCTTGTGGACACCCCAACCAATCACGGTGTAACCTTGTTGTGTCCAACCAGGTTCAAACTTCTGGCTTTCGACCTTTTGCAGCCATTCTTGCCAACGGTGAAACAACCGTTGCCAGTCATCGAGTTTGAGCGTGTCTGTGGAACTCTCTGGGTTGATGTCTGATACCAACAGCATTGATTGTATCAGTGAAGGAGAAACACCGCGATGGGTTTTGAGCAACTGACGCTTGATTGCTCCTGGTACTAAGCTAACTCGTTCTTGCCAGCGTTCTTGAGATTCACTCAAGCTGGGTGTTGCAGCGGTGAGACTGGGTGGTGTTTCATAAGGCTGTCCTGTCAGAATTGGACGGACACTAGATTGTTGTTGTTTGACTTGATGGGCAACCGTGATAATGCTGTTATTGGCATCGGTGAGAATTACGTTGCTGTACTTGCCCATGATTTCGACGTACAGGTGATACAGGGCGCTTTCTCCTGGACGACGGGCAAATTGCAAATCAACTACACGTTCCCAAGGAGCGATCGCCTCAAGCCCTACCAACGCCAAACCGCCCAACTGGTGCACTAGTTGTTGACTAAAAGTAAAGGTATCTGGTGTTCTTGGTGGTGGTTCACCAATGTGAAGGCGTGCTGCTTGAGGATGCCAAGAAATTTCCAGCCAACCCCGCTGCTTGAGGGTGCGGAGTGCTACGGCAATTGTGTAGCTGTTGCGTTGATAAACCTGCTCTACGCGCGATGGTAGCCAGTGAGCGCGGATGTCGCTACAAACAGCGGTAAGAGTTGTAAAGTCAAATGTTTGCACAACGGTTAGTCGCTGTTATTTAGGTATCGATTGTCAGTATAGCAATCTTAAATCATTCGTGAACAACAAGATACTTCTTAACAGGCAACAGGCAACAGGCAACAGGCAACAGGGGGTAGGTTGGGGAGGACAGTGCCGTGGACGGGTCTGTCTTAACGTTCAAACGTTTATTCCACGCTGATTTAACCCCACCCCTTACCCGAGGGGTAAGGGGTAGGGTTAGACAAAACCGGGGTGGGGTTATGCGAGAATTGTGGGCGACATCATTATCTGGTTGCAGCACAACTACTAGTTGGTGCTGGTGAGGAGCGTTGTGGGCCAGTTTTGGTAGGATCATAAGCTACCAGCACCACCTGACCTTTTTCGTTATATATCCAACCTTGGGCTGGTACTATCTTTTTGACAGTTGGCTGTTGAGATGCTTTCTTTTCTGTTGTACTTGTTGAACTTACCGTAATAGGAACAGGTTCAACTAAATCAACGCGCACATTATCACTACTGAGAATTTTATTGGGGTCAGATGGCAATCCGCCACGTCCTGTGATAGTGAAAGTACTACCAAAACCTTTTATACAGGGATTTAGGGCTATCTGCTGTGCAGGGTCGATCACAGTTTCTGTCAATTCAAATAATCCTTGAGTGGGGTCAATATCTGGGGTGACAATATTAACAGTACCACTCAAGTTTGGATTGTTTTGGGAAATAGCAGTGATGTCACTCGTAGGTAAGTTTTTTGGGTCTAGTTGAGTCGGATCTGTGGTGTTCAAACGTTGCTCAAGTTCTTGCCGACTGAGTGGGGCAATTCCAAAAAGACCTTGAGTTTTAATTGTGACTTTCCCACCGCTACCGTTGACAGCATTGGCAGTGATGTCACTATTTTCTAAGGGAAAAGCAACGATTAATGGGGAATTAATCGTAATGTTGCCGCCATCACCACCAGTATTATTACTACCTGCACTAGCAGAAATCCTGCTACCATTACGTAGTAGGAGTAAGTTAGCAACGTTGAGTTTAAGGTCGCCTCCATTACCAGAGGAACTGGTTGCTGAGAACTTACTTTGATGATCAAGCTTAATGGTGTCAGCCGAAATGTTCAAATTACCAGCATTAGCATTGCCAGAAGATCTAGTAGTTATTTCACTTGTACTACTGGCCAAAGTTAATGGACCTTTAACAGTAATGTTGATGTCTCCAGCATCACCTTTACCAAAAGTAGTTGTAGATATAACTGCTGTAGCTGGTGGAATTTGTAGTAGTTCCAGAGAGTTTGCGTTAATGTTGATGACTCCACCCTTACCTGTGCTACCTTGCTCCGCCTGGCTAAGAATCTCTCCTTTAAGCTGAAAAGAATTTGCTTTGATATTAATTGTTCCAGCGTCACCCGTACCAAAAGTATTGGTTTTTATACCGGCTCCGTTGATCGTAAGAGAGTCTGCGACATTAAAGTTGATTTCTCCAGCTTGACCTGTCTTTGTCGCAGTACTAGAGACACTCGTGCCGTTAATTTGCAAAGAATTTGCATTTATCTTGATTTTGCCAGCATTACCCGCACCAGTGGATTCGGTACTTATAGAACCGGCTATAGTCAATGGACCTTTAACAGTAATGTTGATGTCTCCAGCGTCACCTTTACTAGAAGTGGCTGTAGATATAAGACCTTTGAGTAATCCCAAAGAACCTATGGTAATGTTGATATTTCCACCCCGACCTGTGCTACTTGCCTGCGGCTCGCTTTTAATTTCTCCTTCAAACCGAAAAGAATTTGCATTGATGTTGATTGCGCCAGCATTACCCGTCGTGTCAAAGGTGTTGGTAATTATCCTTGAACCCTTGATGACAAGAGAGTCTGCGACATTAAAGTTGATTTCTCCAGCTTGACCTGTGTTTGTCGCCTTGCTAGAGATATACGTGCCGTCAATCTGCAAAGAATTTGCATTTATCTTGATTTTGCCAGCATTACCCGCACCAGTGGATTCCGCACTTATTGGACGGGCTACAGTCAATGGACCTTTAACAGTAATGTTGATGTCTCCAGCGTTACCTTTACTAGAAGTGGCTGTAGATATAACACCATCGTTACGGAATTCCAAAGAACCTGTGGTAATATTGATTTGTCCACTCCGACCCGTGCTATCTTTTTGAGCTTCGCTTTTAATAACTCCTTCAAGCCCAAAAGAATTTGCACTAATGTTGATGTCTCCGGCTTTACCCTTGTCCCATGTCTGAATGGTTAGAGTACTGCTATCCTTAAACTCGATGTTGTTGGTGGCATCCAGTTTTATTCGTCCACTGTCCCCGGAACTGAAGGTGTTAGAGAAGACGCCAGACCGATTGAAATTTATAGAGTCACCGACAATGCTAATTTCTCCCCCATTTTTCTGGCCAAGCGTATTAGCTAATAAAACTGATTCAGAGTTGAAATTAATAGTCCTACCTTTGATCGCAATAGAACCACTGCCATCTCCTGTGACATTCGCGAACGATTTCTTAGAAAACTCGATGTCTCGAAAACTGGGTGTGCCTTGATACGCTAGTGAAAAACCTTCAGATTGTGCTGGGACGAGATTAACAACCTGGTTGCTGTCAAAACTGCCGATTTCAATACGTCCTCCTTGTGACCTGAGTACACCACGCTCAAGGGAGACATTCCCTCCTACAAGTGCTAAGGTTTTTCCGGGTTCGACTTGCAATCCTGTAACGTTCGGGTCAATATTTTGACGATTTGTAACAGTAAAATCACCAAAGTTAAGTCCGTGCCCTAATCCAGTTACCTGAATCGGTTGAGGATTATCCCGAAACCTCAACCCAATCGGAACATTTATTGTTAACAGTGGCGGTGCTTGCGGGTTAGTGGCGCTAAACTCAAATCCATTGTCAAATAAGAAACTGTGCGCTGTAGTTCCTAAAAAGGAACCACCAATATTCAAACTGGCATTTGGTCCAAAAATAATCCCGGCTGGATTGAGTAAGAATACGTTCGCTGCGCCATTTGCTTTAATCAAACCATCAATATTAGAAATAGAACCACCCGTGACTCGGTTGATAATGTTTTGTATATTGGCTGCATTGTTAAAGTTAGCCGAACCACCTGTGGGTACAGAAAATTCTTTGAAGCTGTGAAAAAGGTTTCCTCCTCTTGTTGTACCATCATTGATGTTGAAGTTTTTACCATCAGGAGTGGTAACTGTGGTGGATACAGTTCCATCTGCAGAAACTTGCGCAACTGCGGTGGTGATAGTCGCAAGAGTTGCTATGGTTGCTAGGGGTAAGGTGAGGAAAAAGAGAATATGATGCACCAGTTTTATTCTCAGCATTTTAGAATTTTTTGATGATGGGGTTAGCTTTGGGGAGCACAGCAATGGTGTGCCCTTATCATCTGGTTTGCAGTTATGCCAATGAAAAGTGATCTAGAAACAGTAAAATATCTCGAAAGAGTAAAATAGTAGATCTTGAGTATTAATACCACGTTTGTAGACTATGTAACCTTTTTGTAGGTTTTTGTTACAAAACGTTGTCATTTTTACAGATTCAATTCTGTATCTCTTGGAATTCTTGAGCAGATTGGATTTGAACTACTTATAACTAACCGTATTGTGCTATAGACCAATATTCTTGAACAACTAAAAATACATAATTCATAAAAATAGAGAAAAAATAAAAAGACTTCATAAAGAAGTCTGATCCTAAACACGTATGTTAAAAATATAAAATGTACGATCGCAAGTTGTGTCTCAACGAGAGATAATCGATATTCGTCGAAGTGTAAGAAGTTAACAATAAAAAGTTTAGTTTTTTAATGTTAACTTCTTACATTTGATATTAACTCGCTAAGATTGCTTCTTTTGGTGTTTCTTCGGGGGAAATTTCCGGTTGTGTTATTTCAGGTTTATCGTCTAACAATTGAGTGTAAAGTTGAGCAAGATCAGATGCAACTCCTTCCCAACTGAACTTTGTTTCAACGCGCTTTCTTGCGGCTTCACCCAACTGGTCTCGCCATTGGGAACTGCTCAGAATTCGGTCAATTGCAGTAGAGAAAGCAGCGACATCTTGTGGTGGTGCAAGTAAACCAGTTTCTTCAGAGACAACTGTAAACTGAAGTCCACCGACATCACTAGCTACCACTGGTGTTCTACTTGCCATAGCTTCAATGGCCACTAGTCCAAATGGTTCGTAGTGACTGGGAACAACACAAATATCAGCAGCCGCGTAGTAATATGGCAGCAGTTCTTGCTCGACACGACCGGGGAAAGTCGTAAAGTCGCTCATCCCTAATTCGGCGACAATACTTTCGATGCGATCGCGTTCGATTCCATCGCTTTGACCTGGGCGGCTACCACCAGCAATCATTAACTGCAGCTTTGAAGAAGGTCCTCGCAACTGAGACTGTCCTACAGCACGCACTAGTGTTTCTATGCCTTTGCGTGGGTCAAAACGTCCTACATACATGACAAGTTTCGCTTCTGGGTCGATTCCCAACTTAGCTCTTGCTGCTTGTCGATCTATACAACCAAACTGTGCGATATCTGTACCGCAGGGAATAATGTCGATGCTTCCTTCTGTGGAAACAAACGATCGCATATGTTCTTTTTCCTGCGGACTTGTTGCAACGATTCGTTCGGCTGTCTCTAACACCTGTTTTTCTACTGCTAGCCTGGTTGCAGCAACCAAAGGAATCACATCAATCGTGTTGTACTTAACAGCTCCTAAGGAGTGGTATGTGTGAACCTGCTTGCTCCCTTGTTTTTCTTTCAACTGCATTCCTACCCAACTAGAAAGCCAGTAGTTTGTATGAACCAAAGGGTATACGAAGCCATTTTCTTGCTGGAATTGGAGAAATTTATCTACAAATTCTGGCAAGTTTGCGAACAAATCGTCTCGCGGTACAAATTCAACAGGGCCAGCTTCCAAGCGAATCGTTCGACAGTTTGGGCTATGTTGAACTATTGTTTCTTGTTGTGCACTCACTTTGCGAGTAAACATATCTACTTGCCATCCAAGCTTGGCTAGTGCTTCTCCTACTTGGCGCACGTAAACGTTTTGTCCTCCAGCCTCTTCTTTCCCAATCTCAACAGCCGGATCACCGTGTACGGAAATTAGGGCGACGCGTTGTTCAGTTCTAGAGTTCATAGTTTGTTGGTGTCTTCTGGTTAAGAGGTACTAAGCAAATTGCGTATGCAACTAGACTTTTACCTTTCGCAAAATTTAATTAATCTTTATTATATTTTAAGATTACAACACTTTTATACATCTGCTACTAGAGGTAATCTTCCTATTTCAGTACTAACACTTAGAATATATATCGCTTGGCTATATTTGTATCTTAATTCTTTCAAGAAACACAGGGGTGTAAGGGTGTAGGGGTGTAGGGGAGCCAGTACTGCAGGAGGGTCTCCCTCCGTAGGTATCTGGCGTGAAAAGAGTGTTTTTTTCATTCGTAGCGGGTGGCACGCCGCCTGTAGGGCTGCTCTTAAGAAAAAAAATATATTTTTTGTCATCAGGATGACATGTATAGGACTCCTGTTTGATTTTTGAAAAAAACTCAGTATACCTTATATTGCTTTTTCTCTGTTAAGCGTTAAGCCTTAAGCGTTAAGCGCCCTAACGAGTTGTTCACCCTATGGCTAACGCCACGCCTTACGGTGAGTCCAGCGCTGCGGGAGGGTCTCCCTCTGCAGCACTGGTCTCACCAAATCAAACCGGATTCCTATATAGAGTTTTATCGATTTAAAGTACCGTATTATTTCATCGAAAATCTTTTCAAATCAAGTATACAAACAGACTTCTTTACTATAAATAGTTGCTTTTTATAATTAACAAAACCTAGCAGGTGGACTAATAAGTTTCCAAGGACAACTTCCCAAGGTAAGAGTCTTATTGAACAAATATGACTTACGAAAACTTGTTAATGATAATTTAAAGTTATTAATAACACTTAATTTTCAGCGATGCGTCTCTTCATGTCTTATTTTTTACTCCGTTAGTCAAGACAAAAAGTTAAAATCAACCATCTGTTAATTTCTAGCTAGGGATATCTCAACAAATGGTAAGTTAATTGACGACATAAGCAATCTGACAAAATGATTCGAGACTTCAATCTCCGGCACACTCTGAAAGATACTGTATGCAATTAGAATTTGTTCCTGTGGAAGAATTTTACTTTGTCCTAACTTTGGCGGTTCGGACTTTGGAAGAATTGGTAAAACCTGGTCTTGTCGAACAAGTGCGATCGCGACTGTTGGTAGAATGTGGACAACCCTCTACTGTCGCTCCTGGTAAACAAAATACTTTCAACTATGTATTCCGTGTACAAGGTGTAGACAATAGCCCTGCTTCTGGACTTGTCGTTTCCATTTCAGATTGGCAAGACAAGCTGCGTCTGAGTAGCGACTATGGATGGACGCTAGATCAAGAACGTAAGCCTATTCGCACACAAAGGTATAGCCAGCGATCAGATTTTTCCCAAGAATTGCGATCGCACTTACAAGTATGGTTACAGCTTCCCATTAATACTTAAGGGATATCTAGATTAAAAATTAAAAATCAAACAAGCTTGACTTTTAATTTTTAATCTTTCCTGGTTTAAGTTTAAGTCGTCGTTTGTGCAGCAAGCATTTGCTTGAGTTTTTCCAACTCATTAGCCCACCTGGGATCTGGACGAATCGCGTCGTCGCTAGTGGCGGCTGTTGGTGTGTTTTCCCGAACACCGCCACCACGACGAGACTTCTTCGAGCTTTTCTCTCTACGGTTGTTTTCTTTTGCTGGAGTTGGACTAGAGTTACTAGTTGTAGGATGACTAATAACTTTAGTTGGTTGCTCCTCGTTATTTTCCTCTCCTTTGGTACGAGGTAATGCTTTTTCGAGTTTGATCGCAGTGTCTTTGAACAACTGACCGTTGTACTTTTCAATAATTTGGTCTGCTTGTTCGTCATTATTGACTGTAAGAAAACCAAAACCACGACACTTGCCGGTTTTTCGGTCTTTAATCAGTTTAGTAGTAACAGCATCGCCTTCTGCTGCAAAAACTGCTTGCAGTTCTTGACGATCTATTTCTTCTTTGGGCAAATTACCTATGTATAGGCGAATGGACATGAACTAAACCTCCACAAGTTGAGTGAAAACGACCAGGCAAAAAACAGTAGCTTGGCTCTGGCTTTCTATAGATACTGTTGACCAATTCTGCCACAAACCAATTTTTCTCTCCGAACTGTTAACCTATACAATACAGTTTTTTACCAGGATAAAGCTTGCTTAATACAAAAGCGTACAATTCTAACAACACCTTTATTCTAGGAATTTTGAATTTTCTTGCGTACTGCTTATAACTCGAAAGTTCTTCTACACTTTATTTTTCCAAACAATTAAACACTCTTCCCTAGATTATCACGCTATTTTACACGCAGCCAGTTCATATTAGACATTTCTGGCAATACCATAATTGCATAGTAGCATCAAATACAGTTTTTCCACAGTTTTATATCATAATAAACAAAAACCAGCCAGTTACTGGCTGATTAACTGCTGTGTTGGGGAGAAAAAAACTATATATCCCAAGTCGCCGCACAGATAAGCAAACTTGGAAGCCAAGCTATATCGGCTGTTGCTGTTAATATAAAGAATAGTAACATTTGATTGAGAATTGTGCCACTTGTGTTTACAAATCGCCGTGCGAAGTTATGAAGTGTAGAGTAAAAAGTCAAATCACTAACCTTTTAAAAAAATCAGGACTTACGCACGAACAACGTAACCATAGTCATTGCGACCTCTGGGAAGCAATCGCAACCCACTGTTTTTAGTAGCGCGTGCGTAAGTCCTAAAAATGTATGCTCCCCAAGCCTTCGTTACAACGGCTAAAACGGTAGACCAAATGGGATGAAGACTGTAGATGGTTGTACCGCTATGAGTTTGCAGAGTGTGGACGTCAATCCAAGGTGTTGTTCCTCGCGCTGCTTTTTAAGAGGATCGCCGCAGGCGGGGGGATCTTATCCGAACCGTATTGGGGATGTACCACATTGTCGTAAGGTGACTTCTCACCTTGTACAATGATGTGACTATTTTCACTGTATGAGACTTTAGGGAATGCCTTATCCAGTAGTATTTTACTAGATATTTTGGTGTTGTTTTTCTCACCGTTGAACACATTAAATGTTCTCTTTTGCATGTAGTAAATCCGGTTTTCGGTTACTTTCATCTGACAAAATCGGTGATAATTTCGCCACCCTCTAACTAGCGGTGCGAGCTTTTCGGCTTTTTCGCTAGAACCAATGTCTGAGCGTCTGACGATGTTCTTTACCTTCTGGCGGAATTTTTGGTAGTTGTCCTCTGAGGGGTAAGTTCTAAATTTTCTGTTACTTTGCACTTTAAAGTGCCAGCCTAGAAAGTCGAAACCATCTGTCGCTGCCGTGATTCTGGTCTTCTGTTCGCTAATTCTCATGCCTCTGGTGGCTAAGAACTCTCTGATTCTTTCAAGTATCTCTTGTGGGTTATCTTTTGGTTGTACGATGATAACCATGTCAGTGGAACAATGGTTTAGTATTTTGCAGCGTAAACGTTTACGAATAGCAGATTTTGCTGATAAAAAGCAATTAGGCGATCGCTTGAGTGCGTTCATTGCTGAGTGGAACCTCGTGGCACATCCTTTTAATTGGAGCAGTAAGTCTGTACTTAAAGTGATAGCGAAATGCCAGGTTGAACATCCTCAAACAGATGCCTCCACCAACCAACCTATTGCTGCATGATTTCCGTACCTCTTTTATGGTGACGCGTACTTAGGGGCTAGAAAATTCTCTGTTTCCCCTACACCCTTACACACGCCCTATGGCTAACGCCACGCCTTACGGCTATCGGGGATGACCTATGCTCTGCGGGCACGCTGCGCATAGGTCACGCTAGCCCCTAAGGGGGCGCTACGCAAACGCGCTCCGCAGTCGCCTAGGTCGGGAGAGCCTTCTACAGCGCTGTCTCACCAGATACCTTTGTCGGGAAACACTATGGCACAAAGTGGCACGCTGCGCGAACAGTACTGGCTCACGCCACATGCACGCCACTTGCTACAACGGGGGGAACCCCCGCAACGCAGTGGCTCCTCAACGCGCTTAACCCGCGCACGGCAGTGGCTCCCCTATACCCCTACACCTCGTTTTTAGTATAAAAATATATTAAAAAGTAATGAGACGGCGGGACAACTATCGTCGCATCCCCCACTGGGGTAAAATTGGTTAATTCAGACAAGTATAGGTAATTTAACAAAGAATGCTTACTTCGGTTGCCCAAAATTTTTCAAATACAATTTTTCCCAACACTGAAGCTAAAATTATCACTACAAATAATACGCTGATCAACGCGGGAGCATGATAGCCCCGAAGTGAATCTATCAATAAATTAAATGACTCATTAAAGGAAAACTTTTATGCAACTATCACCTCAAGAAAAAGATAAACTGCTCATTTTCACGGCGGCTCTAGTAGCAGAAAGACGTAAGGACAAGGGGTTAAAGCTAAATTACCCCGAAGCAGTGGCGTATATATCTGCTGCTATTTTAGAAGGTGCTAGAGAAGGAAAAACTGTGAGTCAATTAATGAGTGAGGGTGGAAAGCTGCTGAAAAAGGATGATGTTATGGATGGAATAGCAGAAATGATCCATGAAGTGCAAGTAGAAGCAACTTTTCCTGACGGAACAAAATTAGTAACAGTACATAATCCGATTCAAGACTAAAATCTCTGAAAAAACACAGGGGTGTAAGGGTGTAAAAGTGTAAGGGTGTAAGGGAAAAAGTGTTTATTTAATCCATAACAAGTGGTGTGCCGTTATAGTGCGCCTCCTCCCAAAAAAAATGCAGAATTTTAGATTATGAGTTGACAGCAAGGGAAATTATAAATGTATACAATTAACAAAGTAGTGATTTATGAAGCTCCTAACTACAAGGGAAATCACAAGGAACTGGGAGAGGGGGAGTATAAGATTTGCGATTTGGGAATTGGTGACAAAAAGCTGAGTTCCTTAACAGTGCCAGCAGGCATGAAAGTCACGATATACGAAGACGAGGAATTTAGGGGTAGGAGTAAAACCTTTACTAGTAATGTAGGTGATCTGAAAAATGTTAAAGTTGAGGGAAAAAACTTTAACAACGAGGCTTCCTCGATTAAAGTCGAAAAAATAACAATGACTCCAGGACAAATAATAGTTACTAAATCAGAACCAATCGAACTCAATGCTGGGCGAGAAATGACCAAAATCCGAGTCAGTAATCAAGGCGATCGCCCAATTCAAGTTGGTTCTCATTTCCACTTTTATGAAGTTAATGACGGCAGTCAAGACAAGAAAGGTCTACAATTTGACCGCCAGAAAGCTTACGGTAAGCGCTTAAATATTCCAGCCGGGACAGCAATCAGATTTGAACCAGGAGATGAAAAAGAAGTCGAGTTAGTCCCATTCGGTGGTAGCCGTGAAATCTATGGTTTTAATGGATTAGTGAATGGGTCTTTAGAGAAACAGAAAAAATGATTGTAAAACGGGTAAGGGCGCAAGCAAGAGCGCCCCTATTGTGCTGTAATTTATTTGTTGGAAGTCGCCATAAGATTCAGACAGCAGATTGAAGCCAAATCTGCTGCAACTTGCTTCCACGTAATCCCAGCATCGTCCGAGAAAAAGACCTGACCGTCACTGGTTCCAAAAGCAGCCAGATTCCCTGATGTAGAAAGAGTTGCCGTGTTGATATTGTGATCGAACCACTCCGGTAGCCCTCGTTCACATTTCTCGAAGGCTCCTGGCTTGTCAAGTGGGTGTCGATAGATGGCTGCTTTGTGACCACTAGGACCTGTAGAAGCTGTCATCAAAATGGTTTCTTCACACACAGCTATGGCTCGTGCGTAAGCAGCATGTAGGTTTTCATGTGAAAAGCTCCAAGAATTCCCTCTGTCTTTACTCACAGCCAGCCCCTTAGCTGTAGCCGCCAACACAAGATCCGGATGAGATGGAACTGTCCGTACTTCATGGACATCTGCATCAACGTCGATAGTGGATTGCCATGACTTACCTTGGTCATCAGAGCGCAAAATGCCTCCAACGTGCACATTCACGTAGAGTTCACCAGATTGACCTATAGCCATCGAACGAACATCTGGAGGACCACCCCACGGCGTATACCACTCATCTCGTCCCTCAGCCGTCTCAAAGCAATTGATGCGATGAGTGCTTCCGTCTGCAATGCGGATGAGATGAGCTTGTGATGTCCCGACTAGAACTGAGCCATTGTAAGGAAGGATGCAGTTCAGCTGTAAATCATCAATTAAAGTTATTTGGTGCCACTCGCCTTCTGGGTTGCGATGCCATACCGAGTTGCGATCAACTATAACCCACAACCCATCCGGACTTGAGGCAAGAGCAGTGATAGAATGACCTTCAAGTTCAACATATTGCCTGGAATCGAGAAACAGCAAGCCATCAGATGTTCCTGCTATTATTAGGGGTTTCTGTATCGTCGCAGAGGCATTGGCAAAATCTGTATCTGTTTGCTTGTGCGAAGTCGGCTCAACCTGCTCGACTATTTGCTGTAGAGTATTATCCATTGTTTGAACCTCCAAACCTCATCGGTGCTGCCACTATGAGCATCTGTTACACTAAATGGCTCACTCCTTCAGCACTTACTTCTTAATCTACTGTAGTGAATTCGTTCAACCCTGAACTCAGTCCTAAGCATGAGGATAAGTATCCATCATTTTGAACAGTGATGTCGTAACGGTCTTATTCAAACAAATCATATTGCCTGTGCTATTGTAGTCTGGATTCGACTTAAGGATTTAGGCTACATAACTAACTGAGTGTATATGTAACAACTAGTGTAGAATAATGTTGACGCGAATTCATAATAAGATATTAACAGTAATGAAAAAAAAAGAGGAGGTGATTTAATTGGCTCGGAGCACAACATCATCTATAACAGAAGTCCCGTTAATTGTAGACACCAAGCAGGAAGCAGAATTACTGTCTCGTCTTCAAGCAGGAAGGCAGCTATATAATGCCTGTTTGAATGAAGCGATGAAGCGGCTAGAACTAGTACGCAACTCCGAGCTATATAGTGCTGCTAGAAAGATTTCTAGAACCAAAAAGAAAGAGCGGAGCGAAGCTTTTAATAAAGCAAGAGAGCAGTACAGATACTCTGAGTATGACTTGCATAGTTTTGCAACGATAAGCAGTAAAAATGCCAAGTGGATAGCTGAAAAAGTTGATTCTACTGCCCAACAAAAATTAGCTACGCGAGCATTCAAAGCAAGTGAACGAGTTATGCTGGGTTTTGCGAAAAACGTAAGGTACAAAGTACCTAGCCGATTTCGTTCAATTGAGGGAAAATCCAATAAGCAAGGTATTCGGTGGAAAGATGATTGTCTGGTATGGGGGAAGCTCATGCTGAAACCAATCATTGATCCAACCAATCAGGTCATTCGACATGGACTAGAATCTCCAGTTAAGTATGTTCGTTTGTTGTGGCGTATCTTGAATGGTAAACGTCATTGGTATTGTCAACTAATCAATGAAGGATTGCCTTACCAGAAACCTCACCAATTTGTTTATGATGGTTTAATTGGTTTAGACTTGAATATCAGTAACATTGCTTTTGTTGGTGATAGCCATGCTGACTTGCTACCTTTTGCGGAAAATGTGCCCACTTTTCAAAAAGAGATAGCAGCACTACAAAGAAAGATGCAGCGTTCTCAACGTGTTAACAACCCAGACAACTTTGAACCAAACTTCAAGGCAAGAAAGGGACGCAAAACCGTTGTTAAAAAAGGTAAAGTAAAGATTGGTAAAAGTCAGTGGAATAAGTCCAGTAATTACCACAAAACTGCTGCCAAGAAGCGTGAATTAGAACGCAGAAAAACCGCGTATGCTAAAACCCAGAATCGCCGCGCTGTTAACGAGATTCTCAGACATGGCAAAGACATCAAAACCAAGAATGTCTCGGTAAAAGGATGGCAGAAAATATATGGAAAAGCCATATCTGCCAAGTCTCCAGGTTTTGTACAATCAGAACTGAAACGTAAAGCTGAAAAAGCTGGCGGTTCGTTCACGAAGTTCTCTACTTCAAAAACCGCGTTAAGCCAAACGCATTTAGACGGCACGCGCATCAAAAAATCACTGTCCCAACGAGTTCACCGCGATGTAACGGGTATTCCAGAGCATCATCGTGATTTGTTTAGCGCGTTTTTGAGTAGGTCAGTCAATCAGGATAAGTTGGTGAGCAGCGCCTTGCGGGGGTTCCCCCCGTTGTGGCGACTGCGAACCCGTAGGGTGCTGCAAGGTGCTCAAGACGAGTATCTAAGGTTGGAACCAGCCTTGTTGGAGGCGCATCAACGACATTTAACCCGCAAACGAGTAGGCAAGTCCGAAAGTAGGTCGTCTGATTCGCCCTTAGAGTGGGTTTCCAACGAGTTACTAACCACTGACCAGATAACCAATAAGGGTCAAAAGTCAGATGGGGATGTGGCGTGATTCTGCGTACCGCGATAGTCGCAGAGGGTTCAATAGCAGTCTCCAAGAGTTCAAGCAGGATAGATTAGCCATGCTAAAGTCAGCAGCTCGACTGGGGATTGGGGGACCAGTAGGAAGCGGAAAAACAGCTCTAATAGAGTCTATAGTCCCAACATTGATGAATCAAGGTATTGAAGTAGCCGTTGTTACCAATGACTTACTTACTACGGAAGATGCAGATCGACTCAAAAGTCGCGGGTTTTTGCCAGCACAAAGGATTATAGGAGTAGAAACGGGTAGCTGTCCACACACAGCAATTCGGGAAGATCCAACGATGAATCTTTTAGCGGTGAAGGATTTTGAGTTACTGATTCCGGAATTAGACTTAATCTTGATTGAAAGTGGTGGTGATAATCTTGCCTCCACTTTTAGCTATGATTTGGTGGATTCCTATATTTTTGTGATTGATGTAGGTGCGGGAGATGATATCCCCCGTAAAAATGGTCCTGGCTTTGTACAAGCTGATTTAGCGGTGGTGAATAAAATTGATATTGCTCCTTATGTTGGTGCTGATTTGGAGTTAATCCGCAAAGAAGCGCCGATATACCGTCGAGGCAAACCTATTGCATATACTAATTGCAAGACGGGAGAAGGATTGGACGAGGTAATCGATTTTATTTTGGAGACAGTTCTGTTTCGCAGTGCTTCCGCAACACATCAAAGAGTTGAGGAACCGCAGATGGACGCCGAAGTAGATGGACGCAGATGAATGCAGATGAGAAGCGCTGTAATTTGGAGTTAAGACTGAAGTGCGTTACGCCTTTAGGCGTCTGCCCTTCGGGCAATCGCTTTGGTCAAACTATTCTCAGCCATCAATACACAGCTTATCCTTTGAGGGTATCTCCGGTATTTTATCTCGATGATGCTGATTTTCAGCGTGCTTATCTCTATGTTATGAGCACATCTCCAGGTTTACTGGCACAAGATAAGTTGAATATATCTTTGCAACTAGCAGATCATACTAGCGTTTATCTTACGGAACAAGCTGCAACTAAAGTTCATTCGATGCCTATAGCAGGCTCAAAAGCGACAACCAATTATGAAATTGAAATTGGGGAAGGAGCAACGTTAGAATTTGTCCCAGAACCATTAATTTTGTTTGCTGATGCAAGTTTGGAGCAAACTATAAATATTAAGATTCATCCGACTGGAAGATTATTTTTGAGTGAAATGATTCTACCTGGAAGGTTGGCAAGGGGAGAATTTTACCAGTTTCAATACTACTTCAGCCGCCTGCAAGTGACTTCTACTTGTGGAGAGCTATGGTTTACTGATGCGATGCGCTTAGAAGGAAAGCGAAATCCCTTTACTAAAACTAACCTCTTTGCCTCTTCACCTGTCCTTGGTAATGTGATTATAGTTTTACCTGAAACAAATCTGGAATTATTAAGTAAAAGTGTAGAAGACTTAGAAGCAGCTAACTGCTCCGGTCTGACTGTAGCAAGCTCAATCTTACCCCGAAACAAGGGTCTGTTGATTAGAGCTATGGCTAGTGGAACTCACGAACTCAAAAATTATTTAAAATACGCCTTAAACTGTGTGCGTAGCTCGATTCATCAACCTTCTTTACCCAATGATTTATGACTGAGTTAGCAGAAATTTACCTGGGCAATTCAAAAGAAAATGTCAGCTTATCTGAACGAATAGAAAAAGCTCGTGTTTCAGCACTTTGCTTGGAAGTTCATATTAGTCAAACTGATAGCCACAAAGGTCGAATTCACGCTCACACTACCACTGGTGTGGCTGTAGGAATCGTGAAAAGTCGAGATTGGGCATTGCGGGAAGGAGATGTTTTAGAAACGGAAGAAGGTAAACTAGTGCTGATTCATCTGCAAGAGCAAAAAGTCATGGTACTTAGTTTTACTAAGCCAGTTACTGAGCATGCTATTGAATTAATTCATCTGGGTCATGTCTTGGGTAATCACCATTGGCCTATTATCGTACAAGATGGTAAACTCTACGTTCAACTAGCAGCAGATATGGAAGTTATGGAATCAACTGTTCGGGATTTTCAGATTCCTGGCTTACAGATTAACTACGAATTGCGTTCGCGAAGCGGCTCCAGAGGAGCATCGCCCCAACAACATCTCGACTTTTCTCCACACACTCATCACGATCACGGCTCATGAGTTTACCTGCATCTGCGTTCGCGAAGGGGCTCCAGAGGAGCATCGCCCAACAACTCGCCTTAATGCAGTTGTCTGATTCTTTCTTCCCCTCTGGCTCTTTTACTTTATCTCACGGGTTAGAATCCTTAGTCCAAGAAAATCAACTGCGTGGATCAGAAGATTTGCAAACTTTTTTGCGGCTATTATTGCGTAATAAGGTAGGAGTTACAGATACAGTAGCGCTGATTCATGCTTACCGGGGAAGTTCGATCGCTGATTTAGAAGCAGTACGAGCTGCAGATGCTCGACTATTTGCTCAAACCCTAGTCGAGAAAACGCGCGAAACCCAGCGCAAAAGCGGACGGGCGTTGCTCATGGTTGCCAGTTTGACTTGGGAAGATTCTCAATTAGAGATTTTAAATCAAGATGCTGCCAAAGGTAAAATTCATTGCTTGCATCCAGTTGTCTTTGCTGTAGTTGGTAGAGCAGCTCTTTTGAGTGAACAGGATACAGTGCTGGGTTTTTTGCATAGCTTCGTGACTGGGTTGTTGGGGGCTGCGATCCGTTTGAGTGTTGTGGGACATTTGCAAGCACAACGAGTTTTGCTTCAGTTAGCACCAGAAATTGAGACAGCTTACCAAACTGCTGCATCAATGAGTCTGGAGGAAATGTGGTCTTGTACTCCTACTATAGATATTGCCCAAATGCGGCATCAAAAACTGGCTCAGAGATTATTTGCCAGTTAATTGTTCTTAATATTAAGGCTTACGCAAGAACTCTCTAAAATTCTTATTTCTTTGTGTCCTTTGCGGTTCGTTTATTGTTTCAAATTTTCAAATCACGATTTTTAACTTGATGTAGGGTTCAGCGCAACGCAACCCAACAAAACCAAGTGGATGTTGGGTTTCGTTCCTCAACCCAACCTACTAGCTATTATTTCCGAACCGCCAGAAGAATAACTATTTTTGAACCGCAGAGGCGCAGAGGACACAGAGAGAGGAGTAATGTAGAGATTACGTTTCTACACATCACTAGAAAGATATTAAACATGAGTTATTTTATGAACCGACGGGAATATACCAATACTTTTGGTCCTACGATTGGCGATCGCATTCGTCTTGCTGATACGGATTTGTTCATTGAAGTGGAACAAGACTACACAACCTATGGTGGTACGGTTTACGGCGAAGAGGTTAAATTCGGTGGTGGTAAGGTGATTCGGGATGGTATGGGACAATCCCCGATTTCAAATGCTGATGGTGCAGTAGATGTGGTGATCACCAACGCCTTGATTCTTGATTGGTCAGGCATTATTAAAGCAGATGTTGGCATTAAAGACGGGAAGATTTTTAAAATTGGTAAAGCAGGCAATCCCTACACACAAGACAATATAGATATTATTATTGGTCCTGGTACGGAAGCGATCGCAGGAGAAGGCAAAATTCTGACTGCTGGGGCGATTGATACCCACATTCACTTTATCTGTCCTCAGCAAATTGAAACTGCGATCGCCTCTGGTACGACTACTTTAATTGGGGGTGGTACTGGTTCTGCTACGGGTACTCTCGCGACGACTTGTACCCCTGGTCCTTGGAATATTTACCGCATGCTACAAGCGGCTGATGGTTTCCCTGTCAATGTTGGTTTCTTAGGCAAAGGTAATACTAGCAAACCTGAAGGATTGATAGAGCAAGTTGCTGCGGGAGTTATGGGTTTAAAGCTGCATGAAGATTGGGGAACCACCGCAAATGCGATTGATACTTGTCTTTCGGTTGCAGATGAATACGACGTACAAGTCGCAATTCACACCGACTCCCTGAATGAAGCAGGATTTGTGGAAAATACCATTGCTGCTTTTAAAAACCGTGTGATTCACACTTTCCATACAGAAGGTGCAGGTGGTGGTCATGCGCCTGATATTCTGAAAGTCTGTAGTCTAGCTAATGTTTTGCCCGCTTCTACTAATCCCACTCGTCCCTACACCATCAATACTTTTGATGAACATCTTGATATGTTGATGGTATGTCATCACCTCGATAAAAACATTCGTGAAGATGTCAAATTTGCCGAATCGAGAATTCGCAAGGAAACGATTGCGGCTGAGGACATTTTGCATGATATGGGGATTATCAGCATTATGTCTTCCGATTCTCAAGCAATGGGAAGGGTAGGGGAAGTGATTACTCGCACCTGGCAAACTGCCCATAAGATGAAAGTACAGAAGGGATTATTACCGAATCCTGGTCATCCTCACCAAACCCATGATAATTTTAGGGCAAAACGCTACATCGCCAAATACACCATTAACCCTGCGATCGCTCACGGCGTTGCAGATCATATAGGTTCCGTTGAAGAAGGAAAGCTAGCAGATTTGTGTTTGTGGAAGCCAGCATTTTTTGGCGTCAAACCAGAGACTGTGATCAAAGGAGGAATGATCGCTTACTCACAAATGGGCGATCCTAATGCTAGTATCTCCACCCCCGAACCAGTTCATATGCGTCCGATGTTTGGTAGCTTTGGCGGTGCAATGGCAGAAACTTCTATAACTTTCGTTTCCAACGAAGCCTTGAAACAGGGTATACCCGAAAAACTTGGTTTAAAAACTCGAACAGTCGCAGTTTCCAAAACACGTGAGTTGAAAAAAGCAGATTTGAAGCTCAACGATGCTACCCCACAAATAGAGGTTGATCCAGAAACTTTCGATGTGAGGGTAGATGGGAAGTTGTTAACTTGTGAACCTGCTAGCTCTTTACCTATGACACAACGTTATTTCTTGTTTTAATTAGAAATTAAGCTTTTTGTTGATTCCAGTGTCAAGGATTCGGGCAGTGCCAGTGGATCGTAACCTAGCTGCTGGGTAATGCGTTCTCTCGCTAAAACACGGTACTCCCAGAAATGTTCCCCAGCAGCACACAAGCCCAGATACATATTAAGAACTTGAGGTTTAGTACGTAGGATTGTCCACAGTTGTTGCCAAAATTGCACCCGGATTTCAGAGCGTTGCCAACCTTGATGCCAAATTAATTGTGCTACTAGTCGCAGTCCCTTGCCCGCAGGGAAGCGCATGGTCTGCCTTTTCTCTGGAGGCTGCCCAATGTTGAGGCATTGTTGAAAGCAGCGTCTGAGATAGTTAGCTGGTTCGTACAACGTCCAGAAACCTTGTACATACTCTCTACCAATCTCGCTGAGTGGTCGGGTAGGTTTGAAGTTCATCAAAGTATTTTGGTCTCCCACCTCTACGCCTCCGATACCTTCTAATAAACGTTGCTCTGCTTTCAGGCGATTCCAGAGAGCGGTATTGGGCAACGCTTGTAGTATCCCAAGCATCGGTTGAGGAATACTGGTTTGTTCAACAAAAGTTTGAATCCTCTCGCCAGCGCCAGAGCGTTCTCCATCAAAGCCGAGAATAAATCCGGCATAAATCAGTAATCCGGCTGAGTTAATCTGGCGACAGGCTTCTAACAGTGAATTGCGGGTATTTTGAAACTTCTGAGTGACTTTGAGGCTATCTTGGTCTGGGGTTTCAATGCCGAGAAAGACAGCGTTGAAACCAGCTTCTACCATTAGATGCAGCAGTTCCGCATCTTCTGCCAGATTGACAGAAGCTTCAGTGATGAAAGTGAAGGGATAGTTGCGCTCTTTCATCCAAGGAATCAATGAAACCAGAAACCGTTTGACATTACGCTGGTTTCCAATAAAGTTGTCATCGACAATAAAAAGTGGTCCTCTCCAGCCTAAGTCATAGAGGGTTTGCAACTCTGCTAAGGTTTGACTCGGTTCCTTAGTACGCGGTTTGCGACCATAAAGAGTGATAATGTCACAGAATTCGCAGTTGAAGGGACAGCCCCGAGAAAACTGAATCGCCATCATGAAGTAGGCATCTAGCTTCAACAGGTCGAAGCGGGGAATGGGGCTTTTTGTAACGTCAGGTTTGTCACTAGCGCGAAAGATTCCTTGGTCTTTACCTTGGGCAAGTGCTTCCAGAAATTGCGGGATAGTGAGCTCTCCCTCATCCAATACCAAGTAATGAGCTCCAGAAGCAAGAGAATCTTGAGGAATCGACGTTGGATAAGGACCACCCACTACCACCTTCTTGCCCAATCGCACAGCTTTTTGAATCAGGGCGTGGAAGTCAGGTTTTTGAACCAACATTGCAGACAGAATAACCATGTCACACCACTGCCAATCATCATCTGTTTCTGGGTTGACATTACGGTCAAAAAATCTAATTTCCCAATCCTTTGGTAACAATGCGGCAATTGTAATAATTCCCAATGGAGGAATGAAAGCTTTAAGTCCAGCTATTTTTAGAAATCGGTCATAAGACCAAAAAGACTGGGGAAAACAAGGGTAGAGTAACAGCGTTTTCATTCGCTCAGTCCTCAAATTAATTACTTGTTTCTGATGCGGAATTTACTTATCTCTGCTTTAGCATTTATTAGCTAGTTACTAAAGGAAAAAAGCAAATTCTGCAACAATTATTTGCAATGTGTCCGAACTGAGTGGAGCCAACTTGAAGGGGGCGAAGCCGTTGGGTATTTCTTAATTGCCTGGTCTAAACTTCAGTTCGCAGTCCCTTGCCCAGAGGGAAGCGCATGGTCTGCTTTTGCTCTGGAGGCTCCCCAATGTTGAGGCATTGTTGAAAAATACTTCTAGTATCCCAAACATCCTCTGAGGAATACTGCTTTGTTCGACAAAAACTTGAATCCGTTCGCAGGTTAAGAATCTGCTTTTCGCTCAATTACGTGTGAACCATAAGATATTGACCATTCCCATTATATTCACCATCGCACGTCGCAAAAATCGTCCCCAGCATCAGCAAGTAGAATCGCCAAATGCGACGGAACTTGGCATAGTCCATGCCATAGTCTAAGTGTTTGATGCTCTCTTGATGGTCGTCAAATCGCCGTAACCAATCTGTCAGCGTTTTGTGATAATTCATGCCGTTTATGTACCACTGACTGATGGTTTTCAGGTCTCGATTGTGGTTTGGAATAGCATCATAATTCCAGTAGCGACCATGTGGAAAAATATACTTATGCGTGAAGCCAGACGACATATTGTTAGGAATGCGAGCGGTGATGATGTGAATAAACACTCTACCGCCACTCTTTAAGAGGGATGCCAGTTTTTGGAAGGCATTGGTGAGATTGCCAACATGTTCAAAGACACCAATTGAGAGAATTTTGTCGAAATTCTCTGCAAATTGAGCATCATTTAGATCGCCTTCATAAAGCGTGAACCGACCAGAACTCAAATAGCTCTCAGGGTCTTGCATTTTACTGCGCATGTACTCACATTGTTCATGGCTCAAATTCAATCCGGTAAATCGCACATTGGGAAACTTAGACAGAATGTAGTTAGGTACGCAACCCCAGCCGCAGCCAAAATCCAAAATGTTATCGCCATCTTTTATTTCTAGCCGCTCAATTATTTGATCGATCATGTGCTTTTGAGATTCTTCTAAATCGACAGCGCCACGCTCCCACAATCCCATGCTGTACTTAGGGTAAATTAATTTCCAATCTCCCAACATTTGGTTCAGCATTGCTTGTGGTAAGTCATATTGAACCTTCATTAGTTCGCGCGAGCCTTCAGCAATATGATCCGTTTCGTTTAAGACCCATTCGTAGGGAGCAAGCAGACCAGGACAATGCTGAAATAACAGCGGCATGGAGGAATTGATTAGCGAGCGATAGACTGAATCTGGTATTTCTAATCCATTAACGTAGGCTTCTCCCAATGCCATTTGAGCTGCGTTGATCACTCTGGCTGCTCCTCGCGTTGCCTTATAGGCGATCAGCGTTTTGAGATTGATATCGCCCATGATGGGAAGATACTTTTGAATATTTCTAAATGTGTTTGCAGATGTCATTTTTGCTTCTCTCCACTTAAAGTACTGGTCAGTTAATCACTTGTGCAGTCCATTGTGGGACAACGAATAAAAACATCAGGTGAGGAAGACTCTGGTACTTGCATCGCGCTCAAAGAATGTTTCTAGAACTTACGCATTGACGTAAAGCTCGCCGGAGGAAGCTTCCCCCGGCAGACTTTACAAAATTTTGATTGTGTGAAAATCACCATAGTCGGCATAAATCACTTCAATAAAGTCGGGGTTATTACCTTGTGAGGACATAAGCCTTCCTTCTACTTCTTATTTAGATGTAAGTGAAATCAACTTATGCACACTGCGGAAGATTCATATCTTGCACCTATCCGTATAACCCTAGGCTTAGTCAAAAATAGCGCAAGAAAGTTACATCGTTTTTCTTGGTTTTTCTGAGGAAAACATAGGATTCAAGATTAGTACTGAGTTTTAAAATAACATTAATTTTTTTATGCAAGACGTAAGAAGATGAACGTGGATTGTAGATAGAGTCAAGCATTTTGCCGCTGTAGTACAATAGATCCGCAAATACAAACAATATTTCCACGCGTTCGCGCGCGTTATGCATAATCCAGTCTTTTTGTACAGTGCGTAAGTCCTAGTTTCATCTTTCGAGAGATTATAGACACCTTGATTATAGACACCTTGAAGGATTACGTAACTGCAATAGGACTTACGCACTCGCGACGAAAAATAAGGCTTTGCGATTGCTTCCCTATGCCTAACGGCACGCGCAAGGGACGGTCGCAATGACAGAAGTGCGTTATTTTTGCGTAAGTCCTGTGCAAGCAAGATTTAGATCGATATCTCCACTTCAGTTCCAAGTGCTAAGTGTTGATGGTTCCGGTCTTTAGCGCGAGCAATAAGTTCTGTTTCAGACGGCACTCTAATCTTTGATGCTAGATTAAGAAATTCAAGCAGTTTGATCAACCAAAATGTTGGATCTGGCAAATAAACAACTTGACCTACTCGCAAGGTTATACCGTGTCGGGCTGATGATTGAAATGCATGATGCAGATTATGCCAGCCTTCACCCAAAGTCAGAACTGCGACGAGCCAGTTGTTTCGACTGTAATCGTTGGTGCTAAACGGTTGATCACCAGCGGTGTGGGTCAGTGAGTTAACCGTTGCGACTCCGTGAAAGAGGAGGGTTGTGCTGAGGAAAAAAGCAGTAAGATAGTCTACTCCACCCATAAGGTACGAGATTGCACCGAGCGCAATCATGGGAATGAAGTGCAATCGATCAACCATCCTCAAAACCACATCATTTTCAACATCAGCAGGCAACTTTGCAGGTAAAAACTCTGAAGAGAACAGCCATCCAGCTTGAGACCACCAGAAGCCTTTGATCCCTTTAAACGGTCGATACGGCGAATGCGGGTCGTGATCCTGGTCGGAAAATTGATGATGCTTTGTATGGTGAGCTTTCCACCAACTCGGTCCCATTTGTCCACCAGCAGCAGCGACAATGCTACCAATCCATAGCACTAGCGCTGGAGCTTGATAGCTTTTGTGTGTCAGCAACCTGTGGTAAATGCTAGTAGTGGCAAACATTCGGATGACATACAGTAACAATGTCCAAGTGATCGCCCCCCAGGATAAGCCAGTGAAAATCACGAGTAGTGCACCAACATGACTCACGACGATCAACGTAGGACCGATGATGTAAGAAATAACAGTGAGTTGAGAATACGGCTTCATTAAGCGTTTAGTTTCCTTAAACTGCAAGCCACAGAGCCAGTCCAGTAGAAGTAATTGACGTGAAATGCAGAATATGCAAGTGTGTTGAAATCCAATATTTAGGCGCTCAGTTTTAATGCGATACGCTTTGCGTCAAGCAAGCGGGCTTATCGCTCTTAACCAGACCGAAAAATTTAACTACAAATAGGCGTTTTGACCGGATCACATCATTTTTTTTGTCAACATATATTAGTGGACTGGCGCTCTAGGAATACAATATCCAAATTCTGCCTAGTTGACTTGTACCGCGCGGCGTAAATACGCTTACCATTTTTTTGTAGTCTGTATACAAGAAATTTGAGTCAAAATAATGGTTGGTTTACTTCCGCCATATTGTAGCATTTTTTGGCAAATTAATCAATGAAAATAGCAAATTATGTAACTTTTATTTGCAAAGTATTTGAACGAAGCTAACTTGAAGAAGTAACCACGGCAATACCCTATAGCAATTCCAAAAAAAGTACTATAAAACACTAAAAGTGAAAGCTTTAAAATGTCTTTTCACAAATCAATAACGCTCATTTACATAATTAATAAAAAACAAGCAAAAATTATTTTTTAAATAAAGTATATTTGACTGAAAAAGAGGATAAGTAAGATAAGTGGGATAAGTAAGTATCTTATACAAACTATTGATTTGCCAGAAAATTCATGATATGTCTAAAAAAAACAGTGGCCGTACAACTTTTTCATTAAATATTTACCGAATAAAATAATTATAAAAAAAATCTTTTGATTATATTCTTTTTGGTATTTTCTGCCGAAAATATTTAGTTAAGGAGTTGACAATAAAGCTGAATAAATCTTTTGTAATCCTAGTAGTTGGTATGTTTTCTGTATCAACGCTCTCTTTGTTCATGAATTTCAATTTAGGTTCATCATGGAGTGCGTTCGATAATATTTCGCGCACTTAGAGGATGTTAGAAAAGTCGGCTACAGAGTCAAAAAAACTCTCAACGAAGACAGAGCAGTTTGAACGAAGCTAGAGGGAGCCAAACAGGTACTTTAGAGGTTAAACAGATGGCAAAACTGCCTCGGTTGTAACCATTTTTTGGGTAGATGGCGGTTTATGATAGCAATCCGTTTATGCAATGGGTGATAAATCTTGTCACTGGATTGTATAGGTGGTGCTGTGACTGCAATGGTTCAAGCCTTTTGTCTTATTACCCAAACAGTGGGTAGTGGAGGGTACCAAAAGCTTGCTCAATCTGTGTCAGAGTTTGAACAAAGACTACAACCTATTACCGCTAAACAGTAGAAATATTTGTCTACATTGCCATGATGCGTATTGTGGTGAGGCGATTGGCATGACTTTTTTCCCTTAATGACTTTTCAAACATCCTTTTAGAACTTGGCTGATAGACATTACAGATCATTGACTTTTTCTATTTTGTAAACCAAGGTAAGCAAGAAATTAATATGAGATTTTCTGATCTGAGTCAGTTTGAGGATGATTTGTTAATTGAAACAGATTTATGTATAGTTGGTAGCGGACCGGCTGGTCTATCTATTGCAAAAGAGTTTGCTGGGACGAAGATTCAAGTGTGGATTTTAGAAAGCGGTGGCTTTGAGAAAGAGGGTGATACGGAAGCCTTGTGTAAAATCGAAAATGTAGGAGTTTCACGAAAAGACAATACTCGTAATCGGCTTTATGGTGGAACCTCACATACATGGACAGGTAGATGCGCCCCTTTTAATCCCACTGATTTTCAAAAACGATCTTGGATCCCCTACTCAGGATGGGATCTTAAATACGAGGAATTAGAACCATTCTTAGAACGAGCAGGAAAAAATTTGGGACTTGGACCAAATTGTTATGACAATCGACTTTGGGAGTTGTTTAAAGTTTTGCCTGCTACACCTAATATAGACTCAAAATTTTTAGACACGACATTCTGGCAATTCAGTAAGAGTCTTAAGGAACGAGGAGAACCAATAAGGTTTGGACGCGATTTTTTCATTGATAATAGTCCAAATATTGAAGTTCTTTTGCATGCCAATGTAACCCATATTAATACAAATGAATTGGGGACTTGCTTTGAATCAGTTGAAGTGAGAACCTTAGAGGGTAAGCGTGCGTTTGTGAAAGCAAAAGCTTTAGTGCTATCCTGTGGCGGGATTGAAAATGCGCGACTACTTTTAGCCTCCAACCGAACCATTCCTAATGGAATAGGGAATCAAAATGATGTGGTTGGTAGATTTTTAATGGATCATAGTTTGTGTGTCATTGGTTCTTTTGCTCATCACTCTGCCTACAGTGTACGAAATAGATTTGGACATTATTTGATAAAAAATAAACAACAGACTCATGTTTATCTACATGGATTATCACTAAGTCCAAAAATTCAGGAGCAAGAAAACCTATTGAGATGTGATGCTTATCTAGAAGAATACAATCCACTACCAAACGATTCTTGGTCAGCAATGAGGCGACTTAAAAGTACTCTCCGAAAACGAGAGTTGATCAAGCAATCAACTCAAGATATATTCACGATCTTGTCTAGTTTTAGGGAGATAAGCTCAGGCTTTCACCGCCGTTACGTCAAGCGCCGTCCTCCACTCATCAAAGTTGAACGTATTGAACTTCACTGTATGCTAGAGCAGTTACCTGATCCAGAAAGTCGTATTACTCTTTCTAGCAACCAAAAAGATAGATTGAATATGCCACTAGCCAAGGTAAATTGGAAAGTAAATTCGTTGGAACGACAAACTGCTCAAAGAATGAGTCAATTAATTACGCAAGAATTTCAAAGAATTGGCTTTCCTGCACCGCATCTTTCTAGTTGGTTAAACAAGGAAGAAAATTGGCAGGAAAACTTTGAGGATAAAGCCCACCACACGGGGACAACGCGGATGTCAGCTAACCCGAAGGAAGGTGTTGTGAATTTAAATTCTCAGGTTCATGAAGTAAATGGTCTGTTTGTTGCGGGAAGCTCTACATTTCCTACTTCAGGTACTGCTAATTCTACGTTAATGATTGTTGCGTTAGCATTGCGTTTAGCAGATCATTTAAAATACAACTACTTTAGAGCCTCATAAAAAATGGTGTTGCGTAATGCATGAATCAAAAATACCATCCATTTGTTCGCTTAAGTGCAAAATGTAGGGTCTAAACTTCAGTCTTAAACGAACCGTATTAACCAGACTCCCGTGTTGAGCAACGGTTCACACGGGAGTCTGGTTAGTCGTTTGTTAATCACTAACGACTAACTATTTGAATTTGTCGGTTGTCCGGAAACAACGGGAGCAATAGTACTCAATTTCAATTCTGGATGGTCTTCCTGTAATTGGTTACAATTCCATTCATTGCGGAATAATAACACTGGACGCCCCATGCTGTCTTTTACTGTTGTTGTATTAAAGACACGTCCGATTTTATTCAAGGCTTCCCAGCCGCCCTCAACCCAACGCGCGACACTGTAAGGCAACAACTCTAGCAGAGTTTCCACTCCATACTCATTTTGCAACCGAAACTGTACCACTTCAAATTGCAACTGACCGACTGCAGCCAAAATTGGGTCGCGTTTGGCTTCATCCACTGAGTACATAATTTGTACAGCCCCTTCTTCGCGCAATTCTGAAACACCTTTTTGAAACTGCTTGAATTTAGAAGGGTTTGGGTTACGCAAGACTGCAAATAACTCAGGCGAGAAATAAGGAATACCCTCATACTCCAACTTTTGCCCAGTATAAATGGTATCACCTATCGCAAACACACCAGGATTATTCAAACCAATCACATCACCAGCGTAAGCAACATCTATAGATTCCCGTTCTTGAGCAAATAATTTCTGTGGACGGGATAAGCGAATCGTTTTGCCAGTGCGGGCGTGACTGACTGTCATATCTTTTTCAAACTTGCCTGTACAAACACGGATAAAGGCGACGCGATCGCGATGTTTCGGATCCATGTTTGCCTGAAGTTTGAAGACAAACCCAGAAAACTCTGGGTATATAGGTGTAACTTCGCCAACACTGCTGCTATGAGGACCAGGTTTGAGGGCATAATTAAGAAAGTCTTTCAAGAATAACTCAACCCCGAAGTTGGTCATGGCACTACCAAAGAAAACGGGCGTCATTTTGCCTTGATGAACCAATTCCAAATCTAATTCGGGTCCCACTCCTTCTAAAAGTTCTATATCGTTTTTGAGTTGGTAGTACAAATCTTGTTCTAAAAGTTCTTCTATTCTGGCATCGCCTAAGTCAACGACTGTATCGACAGCTTCGCGACTTCCGTGGGCGCTTCTTTCAAACAGGTGTATTTGTTGTTCTTTGCGATCGTACACACCTTTGAAGCGATCGCCCATGCCAATGGGCCAATTAACAGCATAAGTTATCAGGCCCAATTCCTGCTCAATTTCGTCCAACAATTCCAAAGGTTCCCTTCCTGGACGATCCAGCTTATTCACAAACGTGAAGATGGGTATACCGCGCAGCTTACACACTTCAAACAACTTCCGTGTCTGGGGTTCTAAACCTTTTGCCACGTCAATAAGCATCACAGCATTATCTGCCGCTGCCAAGGTACGATAGGTATCTTCACTAAAATCCTGGTGTCCAGGCGTATCCAATAAATTTATCTGACAGTCCTGATATTCAAACTGCAATACTGTAGAGGTAATCGAAATACCTCTTTGCTGTTCCATTGCCATCCAGTCAGAGGTTGCTTTACGCTGTGCCCGTCTAGCCTTAACTGCGCCAGCTTCATGAATGGCTCCTCCGTACAATAATAGCTTTTCTGTCAGTGTCGTTTTCCCAGCATCTGGGTGAGAAATAATTGCAAAGTTGCGACGGCTATCAACTGCTTTGTGTAGTTCTGACTCAAGTTCAGTAGACATAATGCTATTTGATTACTTGTAACTTAACTTAACTTAACTTTTTTCAACTTTAGTAAGTCTTTTAATCTTAAGACAACAACGCCTATGTAGTGGTCGTTATATAATAACCAAGTCAAACTGAAGGAGAAAAAAACAGTGTACGATCCAGATAAGCGAAAGATTTTATCAGCACTGAGTCATGGTGCAATTTTCTTGAGCGCTACCTTTGTGTCTGTAGGTCTACCCATCGCTATACTCTTTGTGTCTGAAGATCCAGTTGTCAGGGAAAATGCTAAAGAATCCATTAACTTCCACTTTAATGTATGGCTTTATGGAGCTATTGTGACAGGATTGATGTGGATCACCTTCGGTTTGCTGTTACCACTAGCAGGTCTATGGTTTCTAGTCCATTGGGGACTCACAATTTGGGCGGTTTACCATGTTCTTACCGATCCAGATCTACCCTTCCGCTATCCCTACATTTTCCGGGTTTTTTAGTTATTTGTCATCAGCCACTCGTTAGTCATTCATCAAAAAACTCGCGCGACTAGTGAGCTTTTCATATTGGACTAATTACGCGCACATCACCATTAAATTTTAATTACGTCCAAAAGGAGAAATAGAGGTAATTTTTAAGATTTTTGTTTGACGATATAGCTGTAAAATACAAAATTACCCCACAGCGTTACAAACAGTAGGGCAGAGGAGCTACCGGGGGTTTGCCCCGACTTTTTGCAAATTGCGTGACAATTAAGCGCTTTTTGCACAATCTCTGACTACAAAGCGTTTGTGTCCTATGATTTGTGACGCTTTGTTTTGTGTCCATTTTGTATTACTCAGTTCACAAAAATTTATGTTTCCTACCCATCGCCCTCGTCGTCTGCGTACCCATCCACAACTACGCCGCATGGTACGCGAAACTGTTTTAACCACTAATGATTTAATTTACCCTCTGTTTGCTGTACCAGGTGAAGGAATCGCGAATGAAGTCAGATCGATGCCTGGAGTCTACCAACTTTCGATAGACAAAATAGTGGAAGAGGCAAAGGAAGTTTATGACTTAGGAATTCCTGCCATTATTTTGTTTGGTATTCCTGCAGATAAAGATGTTGATGCCACTGGCGCATGGCATGATTGCGGTATTGTTCAAAAAGCAGCGACTGCTGTCAAAGAAGCAGTACCAGACTTGATTGTGATTGCTGATACTTGTCTGTGCGAGTACACCAGTCATGGACACTGCGGTTATCTACAAGTGGGTGATTTAACCGGACGAGTTTTGAATGATCCAACGCTGGATTTACTTGGAAAAACAGCAGTTTCCCAAGCTAAGGCTGGGGCAGACATCATTGCTCCTTCTGGAATGATGGATGGCTTTGTACAGGCAATTCGTAGCGCTTTGGATGAAGCGGGATTTCATGATACCCCGATTTTGTCGTATGCTGCGAAATATGCTTCAGCTTACTATGGCCCATTTCGAGATGCAGCAGATTCTGCCCCACAGTTTGGCGATCGCCGCACATACCAAATGGACCCCGGTAACTCTCGTGAAGCTCTAAAAGAAATTGGGCTAGATATCGCCGAAGGTGCGGATATGCTCATGGTGAAGCCAGCTTTGGCATACATGGATGTTATCTGCCGTGTTAAGGAAGCTTGCAACCTGCCTGTTGCCGCTTATAACGTCTCTGGTGAGTATTCTATGGTGAAAGCTGCAGCTTTAAACGGCTGGATTGATGAACAGCGTGTGGTGATGGAAACTCTGATCGGCTTTAAACGCGCTGGAGCAGACTTGATTTTAACTTACCATGCCAAAGATGCAGCGCGGTGGTTGCGATAGGCGGTGAGTTTTGCCTCAAGTGCTACAACGTGAAGTTTTAATAACTTTGCTTGATAATCTCACATCAAACCGCTAGGGCAAAGAGCAAATCTAGGTGTCTTTGTGGCTGGGTGTGAGATTATCCTTTAACTGGAAGATAAATTTGAATGCCAATACTTTTTCGACGACAGATAAATTTACACTATTAGTAGGGCAAACGTTGTCAACTAGCAACTTTTGGCGGGGGTGAGGGCGATCGCCCGTTTGCCAAATACGTAACTAATAGATTATAAAATAATATAGTTAACAAATAATCCTCAGTTGGCTTTTTTACGTCAATTGATTTAATAAATAAGTACTATAGTTTTTTAAAGGGAGCATTGGCTATGGATATGCAAGTCCTGAGAGAGCGTGCGGGACTTAGCCGCGCAGAAGTTGCCTTCAGGCTTGCAATAAGTGAAACGAGTGTGCGCAACTGGGAAGCAGGGCGTACAGAACCAACCATGACACCCAAAAAATATTTAGATGCATTGCGGCTGTTTAAATGCACACCAGAAGAACTGGCTGCTGCTAGCGAAAAATCCATCAATCAACGACATAAGCGTAAACCAGGAAGACCCAGAAGATTTCCTGAAAGTTCAGTTAATTCGTCTCCTCCGGTGAATCAGGTAACCCAGGTTAATCAAGTTAATGATTCCCCGAGTTTCCACTTAAATGAAGTTGGATATTAATCAGGGAAGAGGGAACAGGCAACAGGCAACAGGAAAGAGGGAACAGGGAACAGGGAACAGGGAACAAACACTGGTCAGTGGTAACTGGTAACTGCTAACTGTTCAAGTACTTGCTGTCACATCGCCTATAATTTTAAACGCAAGACAAGCAACTCGTGCGTTCGCGTGCGTAGCGGCATACTTTGCAGCATCGCTCACCATCTTAGGGAGCAGATGCGCGTTAAGATTCTAAAACAATAGTCGCAATATAAAAGTCTAATGGCAGAAACACTGTTCTTCAACGCTTTACGGGAAGCCATTGATGAAGAAATGGCCCATGACGCAACTGTATTTGTTCTTGGTGAAGACGTAGGACACTATGGTGGTTCCTACAAAGTGACCAAAGACTTGTACAAAAAATATGGCGATCTCCGGCTTCTAGACACCCCGATCGCCGAAAACAGCTTTATGGGTTTAGCAGTTGGGGCAGCAATGACTGGGTTGCGACCAATTGTTGAAGGTATGAACATGGGTTTCTTGCTTCTTGCCTTCAACCAAATATCTAATAACGCCGGAATGCTGCGTTATACTTCTGGCGGTAACTTTAAAATTCCAATGGTTATTCGTGGTCCTGGAGGTGTGGGCAAGCAGCTTGGTGCAGAACATTCCCAGCGTCTAGAAGCATACTTCCAAGCTGTACCAGGGTTAAAGATTGTTGCCTGCTCTACAGCTTACAACGCCAAAGGATTGCTCAAATCAGCTATTCGTGATGATAACCCAGTGTTGTTCTTTGAACACGTTCTGCTTTACAACTTAAAAGAAGATTTGCCAGAAAAAGAATATCTGCTGCCTTTGGATAAAGCAGAAGTTGTACGTTCGGGCATTGATGTCACAATCCTGACTTACTCACGCATGCGACATCATGTAATGCAAGCTGTCAAAACATTGGAAAAAGAAGGTTATGATCCAGAAGTCATTGACCTGATATCACTCAAACCGCTAGATTTTGATACTATTGGTGCATCTGTAAGAAAAACTCATCGAGTAATTATTGTGGAAGAGTGCATGAGAACAGGGGGCATTGGAGCGGAATTAACTGCCTCTATTAATGAACGCTTGTTTGATGAATTGGATGCACCTGTATTGCGACTTTCTTCCCAAGATATTCCCACACCTTACAATGGAACTTTAGAAAGATTAACTATCGTTCAACCAGAACAAATTGTTGAGGCTGTGGAAAAAATGGTAGCTTTGCGCGTTTAGGAGGTGGAATTGGGGAGTGGTTAGGAGTGAGTAGTTGATGATGTAAAATATCAACAGCAAAAGACTAACAATCTACAATCCCCAATTCTTTGTAAAAGTTGTCACTCAAAACTGTTAACTTATAGGTCACAACTCTTCCAAAGAGCGCTATCATAGCCTTTGTCGCAGCAAGTAAGGGTATGCAAAGACAGCGATCGCTATTAGTTTTAATTTTAGTTTTGGTAATCGCCGCAATTGCGGTGATTGCTACAATTCCTGTCTCTCTGGGATTAGACTTGCGGGGAGGCTCACAACTCACAATTCAAGTAAAAACGACACCGGAAATTAAACAAATCACCGACCGAGAATTAGAGGCTGTCAAAAAAGTCGTCGAAGGTCGCATCAATGGTCTAGGCGTTTCGGAACCAGTTATCCAAACTGCAGGTCAAGACAAAATATTAGTACAATTGCCGGGGGTCAACGACCCACAGCAAGCAGAACGAGTACTGGGAGGTACAGCGCAGTTAGAGTTCAAAAAGCAAAAGCCAAACACAGAAATTCAACTGAATACATTTTTCGCATCAAAAACACAATTGAAAGCAAAGCAAGCAGAACTACGAAAGACTAACGACAAAGCTACAATTGAAAAAAATCAGCAAGAACTACAAAAGAGTAATTCAGCGATCGCTGAATTATTTGAAAGCACAAACCCACCACTAATTGGTAAGTACCTCAAGGACGCTTATGGTGAACCAACTCAAAGCAACAACTGGAATGTAGCCATTCGCTTCGATGATAAAGGTGGTGAATTATTTGGCGAACTGACAAAACAACTTGCTGGTACTGGGCGCAGCATAGGTATCTTTCTAGATAACGAACTGATCAGCTATCCTACCGTCGGTCCGGAATTTGCCGCATCTGGTATCAGTGGAGGAGCTGCTGTGATTACAGGTCGATTTACTTCACAGGAAGCCAATGACTTAGGCGTACAGCTACGCGGTGGTGCACTACCTGTACCTGTGGAAATCGTAGAAAATCGTACAGTAGGAGCGACCTTAGGTAAAGATAGCATTCAACGTAGCATCTATGCTGGCATAGGTGGTCTGGTGTTAGTATTAATCTTTATGGTGGCGTACTATCGACTACCAGGTATAATTGCTGATATTGCTTTAGTCATCTACGCCTTGCTAACATATGCAACCTTCGTTCTACTGGCTGTCACTTTAACTCTTCCTGGCATTGCTGGATTCATCCTTAGTATCGGGATGGCAGTTGATGCTAACGTGCTGATTTTTGAGCGCACTCGTGAAGAACTACGAGCTGGCAAAAGCCTGTATCGTTCGGTAGAGGCTGGATTTTACAGAGCTTGGTCTAGTATTTTAGACTCTCACGTGACAACTTTAATTTCCTGTGCAACGCTTTTTTGGCTTGGGGCAGGTTTAGTCAAAGGCTTTGCTCTAACATTGGCATTAGGATTGCTCGTGAACTTGTTTACATCCATCACTTGTAGTCGTACGTTGCTGTTGGTGGCAATCGGATTTCCTAACTTGCGCAAGCCGGAACTGTTTTGTCCTAATCTGGCAATGTATACTAAGTCTGAGCCGGAGGCGGTACAATGAAAATTAGTGTCATCAAACAGCGTTTTCTATGGTGGGCACTTTCCGGTGCTCTCATTCTCAGCGGTATCATTGCGATGGTGATTTCTTGGCAGACGTTAGGCGCACCTCTTCGTCCTAGTCTGGACTTTGTGGGTGGTACGCGCTTAGTGTTTGAACGGGATTGCACAATTGCGCAAAACTGTGCAAAGCCAATTGAACTTTCATCTGTGCGGGAAGTAATGGATGCTCAAGGATTAGGCAACAGCAGCATCCAAGTTGTCGGTCAAAACCAACAGGCAGTATCAGTCCGCACTGAGACGTTAAATGTTGAGGCACGCACAAAGTTACAAACAGCTTTGAGCGAAAAATTGGGAGCATTTGACCCCAAAGCAACTCAGATTGAGACTGTTGGTCCTACTCTGGGTCAGGAATTGTTTACCAGTGGAATAACCGCTTTAATTGTCTCGTTTCTCGGCATTATTATTTACCTGAGCGTGCGCTTCAAAACCGATTATGCCGTGATTGCGATTATTGCCTTGTTGCATGATGTCCTAATTACGACGGGAATTTTCTCGATTTTGGGATTAGTACAAGGTGTTGAGGTTGACAGCCTGTTTGTCGTTGCGATATTGACGATTACTGGTTTTTCGGTGACAGATACGGTAGTCATTTATGACCGGATTCGGGAAATTCTCAACCAACATCCGAATGACCCTATTAACCAAGTTGTAGATGATGCCATCAATCAGACACTGACGCGATCGCTTAACACCACTTTCACGGTGCTGCTGACCTTGTTTGCCTTATTCATATTTGGCGGCGAAACCTTGAGAAACTTTGCCCTCGCTTTGATTATTGGTTTTGCAGTGGGCGCTTATTCTAGTATTTTTGTCGCTGGTCCCTTGCTCGCTTTATGGCGGGGAAGATCACCAACGCGAATCAATCCGACATAATAGATGATTCATCATGATTAGTTATTAGTCACTCCTTAATCTATGGCTCAACCGGAAGAACCACCAAAAACTAGCTGGTACACAGACGAAAGTGATGCGTCTTTTGCAAAACAAGTACAAAAGCTACACCAGCTAGAGGTGTATAGCAGGTGGTTGTTTGTTGGCTTTTTATGGTTGACAATCGCGCCTTTTTGTGTATGGGAGTTACGAGGCGAAATTGTTCTGTGGCGACAATATTTTACCTGGGTAGCTGTGCGATACGGGCTGTACTACCATTTATTGGCTAGTCTTGGTCTGTTTTTTTGTCTTGGTATGACCGTTGCGGTTCTGATTTGGCAAAGTCGGAATATTCTATTCGGACTACCACTGCAGGAAAAGGAACGCTTAGAACAACAGGTTTTCCGGATACGTCAGCAAGGACCAAGTCATCCTTTCTGGAAATGGGTTTGTAGTTAAATGAAAATATTAACTTTTTTTAAGATTACAATTGATACAGGTATAGCACTATCTTACAAAATCGGATAAAAAGGTAGCGAATATACTCCAACGATTCGGTAACATCCATGAACTCTAGTCACAATCAGATTCGATTTAGCGATCGCAAGTCTAAAATGGACCTTTATCAGATTCAACAGCTGCTAAACATTTCTGCTTTCTGGGCAAATAATCGCAGCATTGAAGATTTAGGCATCGCCATTGCAAACAGCGACCCTGTGATTACCGTTTGGGATGGAGAACGATTAATTGGTTTTGCCAGAGCAACATCTGATTGTGTTTATCGCGCAACTATTTGGGATGTTGCCATTCATCCAGAGTACCGTGATACTGGACTGGGAAGTAAGTTGGTGGAAACTGTTTTGAGCCACCCGCGCATGAATCGTGTTGAGCGTGTTTATTTGATGACAACTCACAAGCAGCGGTTCTACGAAAGGATTGGTTTCCAACAGAATTCTACCACCACAATGGTCTTATATAACCAACCTAAATTTAATTCTCTTAGTGTAGATGCTCAACTTCAGGAATCACTAGGGGGATAGAGACTTGTAGCCTCGTCACTTCATCAGCTTGTTCCTCAAGGGCGGGAGAGGGAACTACTTGTAACTTTCCCCCCATGACTTCCAAAAGAGTTTGATTGAGTAGAAGCTTCATTCCTGGCAAGAGAATATCATTTTTATTGTCAGTTTCAGGTGAGTTGTTTTTCGGCGTCATGAAATCTATCGGTTCACTTAGGGAAGTTGCATGGGTTGGTACATCCAACCAAATATGAACGCAATCACTTGTGTGCCCAACATGAGCAGAAATACAGATGCTGCCTTCCTCCATTTGATCAATGCAACTTTCCACTAAAGTGACTAATACTTGTCGCAGCCAGTAGGGATCTGCAAGTATATATATTTCTGGATTTGGCGGTAGAACTTGAAAGGGGAAATTGCGATTTTCCGCCAGCATATAAGTCAAATCATGAACTTCTTGCAACAATTCGGATAAGTTTAAAGGCTGAATGTGTAATTTGTTTGTACCATGTTCGACTCTAGCAACGCTAAGAATTTCATCAATCAGCTTGAGCAACTTTAGCGCTCGCTCATGAGCTTGAGCGATAAACTCTCGTTCTTCCTCTGGATTTTCACATAGATCAGATAAGATTAACTGATGCAAGCCAATCAGACCATTTAAGGGCGATCGCAACACATGAGTCGTTCGCGCCAAAAACCCCGCCTTAAACTGGCTTATTTCTCGTGTCATATGATACGCTAGCTGCGTTTGCTTCATCTGTTGCAGGAGTATTGGCGTAGCCTGTTGTTCATCTTCCGATAAGACTGTCGATGAGCTAGAAGATACCTTTACCTGTGCAAATAACCCACGAACAGCAATCCCTATTGCTAGTCCTGCTCCTAGATAGACCCAGTTTCCAACATTCATAATTTAGCAATAATGACCTTTTTCATTGACCATACAGACATAAGACAAAGTTCCGAAGTTTCCATTTCACCAGTTTCCAACAAAGTCCTCAAAGACTGGATTTCTAGGTACAGATGAAAGTTCATCTGTTTCTCATCCAGTTTGAGGCTGAACAGAAAACTTGAAATTGTTTATACACAGCACTTTGTTCTGAACACTGCGATGATCCTTATTCTTAATACTGAGTTGATGGGGAGCATCCGACAAACCAAGCTTACATCCGACATTCCCCACTCCCCACTGTCATAATCTGTTTGATCGTATTTATATTTATAATTATGGATGTATTTTATACGAAAGTGGAGTTATTTGGGATACCTATCGCCAATTTCCAAATCTTCAAAGGTTCAAAATTCCTAGTGCTCGACTTTAGGGTGCGGAATGTGGGTTACAAGTAACAAAAAATCCAGCTGTAGGATACGGCTGGATTTTTATTTTTTGGATTTTCCTTAAAAACATGGAAGTCATCTTCCATGCTTATGCGAACGGTTAACTAAAGTTATACAGGCTAGAAAAATCTACCCTTAGAATTTTTACGGTGAATGCCAATGACTGCTGGACGCGGTATACCTGTTGCTTGATTGCTACCACCATCACTAGCAGGAATATTGCTTGGCCAGCTACTACCACGGGGTACCGTGCGTGTCTGGTCGAAGGTAGTACCGCTCAAATCCAATAGCTGGAGACTGCGACTCAGTTGTGTACCATCGTTCACTGGAGAGTCTTCGCCGGGATGCTGTACGGAAAGAAACAGTGTATCACCGACTAAAGTTGGTCCGGTCATCTCACAACGAACTGGACCTTGAGCGAAGGGTATCACAACTCCTGCATTGGGACCACTGGTGGGAATGCAGAAAAACCAGTTATTACCGAAGACGCCGGTAAAAGTGGAAACGTTACCTGTAGCGGAGTGGTCAATTTTATTTTCAGTTGGAATTGCACCGACAGTAAAACCGTTGTGGGTATCGGTGGACATATCAATACAACCCCAGACGTTTCCTTGATCGTCAATTACGAGGTTATCCACATTGGCAAAACCAGCGCCGTACTCAGAACCAGCTTCCCCGCCCTGGGCGAATCTCTCCCAGCGGAAAGTCGTACCTGTACCGTCTTGACTATCGTCAATAATCTTGTAAAGTCCCCCAGATTGTTGAGTCGCATTATTGTCAGCACTTAACTTAGCAACTTGGAAGATGCGCGAATCAGGGTAGCCATCGCTTCCAGGTGCGCCGTCGGTGTAAGCAATAAACACTTCTTTGGTGCGTGGATGTACTTCTAGATCTTCGGGACGTGCTGTGGGGGTTCCTCCAGCTAAGTTAGCAGCTAAGAAGGCGTCAGCAAGAACAGCACCTTGAGTGGGGTAGAAGTCGGAAAGCTTTTTGTTTTGATAATCGCTGAGGGCAGTTGCTTCGTTTTTGCGATCGCAGTTGAAAGCACCACCATCAGTTGTTTGTTCAGCAATGCCTTTACGTCTAGGCAGTTTCAATAGACCATCTCTTTGTGCTGAGCCTAAAGCGTCGTATTCTACAGAAGATATCACTGATGGGGCAATCGGATTGGTAGGAGTCTGTAGGTTTAAAGCGATCCACTCGCCAGTACCATCTGGATTGAAACGAGCAACGTAGAGAGTACCACTTTCCCACAACTGGCTATTGCTTCTATCTTCGAGTGAGGAGATTGTACCATTGCTGACAAATTTCCAGGTGTGTCCGCCGCGTCTGTCATCTCCCATGTAGGCGACTAACTTGTTTCCCGCTTCAGCACGGACACCAACGTTTTCGTGGCGGAAGCGACCTAAGGATGTATGCTTACGTGGACGGAAATTGGGGTCTTCAGGAGCAACTTCTACAATCCATCCGTATTTTTCTCCAACTAGACCAAAGGTTTCACCAGTAGTTCCTTTGGTGTAGGCTGTTTGTGTGCCATCAGGTTTGACAAACTCTGTGACACCAACGAAAGATTCCTCACTTCCTTGGAAGTTTTCTTCTCCAGAGAGGATTGTACCCCAAGGAGTTGTACCACCAGAACAGTTATACCCTGTACCAATGATTTTCTCACCCAGTCCATCGGAACTGAGAGGAAAAACTTCCTTTGCAGCAGGTCCAGTTCCAATGAGATACTTGTCATCACCTTGTTGGTAACTCAAACCTCCCCAAGAGGTGACTTTCTCATAGCCATCTTTACGTTCTTTGTTGATTCCTAAGCCAGAAAGACCGTGAACACGACGGTTCTTGGAGTCTTTAACGACGCGGTAACGCCCATCAGCGTTACCGCGTCGAGAAATGCGGACAATCGAGCCACCAACGTTGTATAAAAATTCTCCATCAACTTCAATATTTCTGGTGGTAGGTAAAGCCCGCCCAATCACTTGAGCAAAGACACCAGGAGTTTCTTTGAGATTTGTAGGTATCCCCGGTGCTAAACCAGAAATTGGGTAGCTGACATATTCATGATTCACCCACAAATAACCATCGGCTGCTTTGCCTTTGCCAATAGGTATGAAGGCGGTGTAGTCGTTGTTGTAGCCGAAATACTCTTCGGGGTTTGGAAAAACGCGATCGCCCCAACTAACAATAACGTACCGCTCATACTCTGGAGCTACCACAACGTCATCAACGACGTTGTAGCTAGCTAACTTCACATCAGGTGAAGCATCAAGAGTTTTTCCCTGTCCGATTTCTGTGGGTAAGTAGTTCTTCTGTTGCTTGTAAATTGGCAGAGGATGTGGTAAGCGTACAGGTGTAAAACCTAGAGGTGCGAATTTTACTTGTCTTGCATCGACAGTACCACCTAAAACTTGATCTGCCAGTACAGCACCAGCAGCACCAGCAAAGAATAGAAGTACTTGTCGGCGACTCAACTTAGACATACAATTTCCCTTTTGCGCTCTATCTCTGCTGTTATATAAGTTGTCTTATAAGACAAATGGATGACAAAAAAGCCTAATCATTGCCAGCAAAACTCTAGGCGAAATTTCATTTGTCTCACCTAGAGAAAAAAACAAATACCAGTGGATACGAAATTTGCTTGAAAAAAGCTTAGAACGAAATCCACACAACATGAGCATATACGAGAATGTATAATTTCTAAGTTAAGACCAGGTAATGTCTTAGTTAATAATAGTTTATTTACTGATTGATTCTCATAAAGTTAATAACAGTGGTTTGAATTATTGGGAATTAGAAAAAATATTATTTGATGAATTAACTTGTGAATTGATAAAAGTTTTTGGTAGTTTTTTATTATGTATTGAAACTCTATTTGTGACTTTGATATTAGCTTGAAAAGTCGAATTCGTATCCATCAACACAAGATTCTTCTTAAGTGTGTTATATTAGGCATTGATCATTGGCTTATGTATAGTGTATAATACAGCACTTCAAGTTGAGAGGTATCCAATGAATAATGGCGAAACCAAGCTTTTCTGAAATTGTAATGATACATTATCAACAAAGAGTTATAGATGAACTACTATCTACAAGTGGTTTGTGTTAAAGAAGTTAGGAAAGTTAGTCCATGCCTCTAAGATCTACTCAGCTAAAAGTACCGTATCAACTCAAACACCGATTCACTCATGTGTTGGCATCTGTGCCCTTGTTGCTTGCTTTTGCTGTCTTTTTAAGTGTGATTTGCTCTCAAAGCCCGACTCTGCTACTTTGCTTGCTCGTGGGCACGATCGCAATAGCAGTTATTCAGCAAATAGGACAAGCGATCGCTCTACCGAAACCTTGGCTCATATTACTTCAAACTCTCGTATTTTCAGCAATACTCAGTTTCTTTTGGATAGACTACTTTAGTGATCCAGCAGCAGCTCAATTTTTCGGAAAAGCAGAAACATTTTTCAAAAACAATTTAACCCAAGGTTCCCAACAAACCGGTGCAGCTGCCGCAGTGAGTTTGGTGTTTAATGTTTTAAGAGCACTTTACTTACTCTACATTGCTGTTGCTCTGATTGGTGTGATTAACGCCGTTCGCAAAGATGAAGATTGGCAAGTCGTCGCCAGAACACCGTTGTTGGTAGTGATTGCTGTGACTGTTGCTGATGTGTTGACCAGCTTTATCGTTGGTAGTCAATGATTAAGTCAGGAATTTGTTATGACTGATGAGCGAGATAGAGAATTTCGACCTGTCAACCAAATTTTAGGAACCCAACCTTCCTTAGGACCAATTCCTGCTGACCAAATTTTTCCTTGGACGATTATAGCTCTAGTTTCCTACATGATTGTGAATGGCATCTTTGGAGGTGTCTTCTCTGATGAATGGCAAAAATGGTTGTGGACAGTTTTAATTGCAGGGTGGGGAATAGCAACTTGGTGGATACTAACAGGTGGTAGAAGTTGGCGATTTTTGAGCAAATTTATCGGTGTTCCGACCTGGACAAGAGGTACTGCTCGTTATAAAAGTTTTCTAGAATTCCATTATGAAAGAAAAAATAGGAAAACAAAGCGTAGGGATCGCAGGTCAAGAAAATAGACTAACACCTTTTGAAGATGCTTTAAATCTTGCCACCATGCTGCGTATTGCAGTTGATGGCAGAGATGTTGGTGCTTACATTTTAACCAAAGGTAGCCAAAGAGATAGATTTTGCTTTGTTTTTGGATTTGAATGCAGAGGCATTCATACCACTTTAAGAACAGAGCAAATAGATACAATTTGTAACAATATAGAAGCTGGTTTAAAAGACCTTCCACCAGAAGAAAGAGTGACTTTTCATTTGGGGTCTTTTTCTACAGATACAAAACGCCAACAAGAACTCGCATCTCTTGTACAGAAAACCCAATCGCCTAGTATACAGTACTTGCTGACCTCTGAAAGAGCCAGAACACAACAACTGACTCGCGCTGGTATCCGAAAACCAAAATTTCTGCGAGTGTATGTAACATATACTGTAGAACCAGATGCTTCTGCTGCTGATGATTGGATTGAGAAGTTTTTGGCAAGGGCTGAGTCTTGGTGGTCATCATTTAAAGGTGAAGCAGCAGAAAGAGAAAACCAACGATTAGAAACTTTGATTTCTAATGCTTATACTGAAGGATTTCGGCGTTGGGAACAGATTTTATCTAACAAATGGGGTTTGGATATTAAAGCGTTGACGGCAATTGACTTATGGCAGGAAGCTTGGCGACGATTTAATAGTACTGAACCGATAGATATTCCCCAATTATTAGTTTTAAATGAAAAGGGACTTCATGAAGAAATTTATTCGGATTTATCTAGCAGCAAATTACTATTAGAAAATATCCATAGCACCACTTTATTGATGGAGTCAGATGTACCTGTTGCTGACCGTGAATGGGTGAATATTAAAAATCGCTATGTTGGCGTGATGACGTTTCTGGAAAAACCGGGAGGATGGCAAAGTAAAGCATCTCAACTGCGTTATTTATGGGAACTGGTTGCTAGGGATGCGATTGTAGATACGGAGATTTTTTGTGAGTTAACGGCGGCGAATCCAGCGATAGTCAAAACGACATTACAACGGGTGCTGAAACAATCGAATGTAACGTCAAAAGTTGCACAAGAAAAAGGTAATACGATTGATGTCGGCGCACAATTAAAATTGAGAAAATCTGTGGCGGCGCAAGAACAAATTTATGAAGGTGCGTTGCCAATTTATACAGGAATTGCTATTCTTGTTCATCGCCAAAGCCGAGAGAAATTGGATGAGGCGTGCAGGTATATAGAAAACTGTTTTCAACGTCCGGCACAAGTTATTCGAGAAACTGAATATGCTTGGAGAATTTGGTTGCAGACACTGCCAATTGTTTGGGACATACTGTTAGCAAAACCCTTCAACCGTCGTCAATTGTATCTCACAAATGAAGTGTGGGGATTGATACCTTTGGTAACAACGAGGGCGGGCGATCGCAAAGGCTTTGAATTAATTGCAGATGAAGGAGGAACACCACTTCATTTAGATTTATTTAACCAGCACAAAAATTTAGCGTTATTTGCCACAACTCGCGCGGGTAAATCGGTATTGGTGTCAGGAATTTTAACCCAGGCTTTGGCACATAATATGCCTGTCGTAGCCTTGGACTTTCCGAAACCAGATGGTACGTCTACCTTTACCGACTATACAGAATTTGTTGGAGAGAAAGGAGCTTATTTTGATATTTCCAAACAATCCAATAATTTGTTTGAACAGCCAGACTTGCGGTTCTTGAATGAAGAAGAACAGCGAGAACGCTTTCAAGACTACGCCGCTTTTCTTGAGTCGGCGTTGATGACAATGGTACTGGGTTCATCCACTGGTAATCAACTGCTGGCGCAAACAGTGCGATCGCTTCTGAATTTAGCCTTAAATACCTTCTTCGCCGACGAGGGGATTCAAAAGCGCTATCATGCAGCGATATTAGAAGGATTTGGGACTGAAGCTTGGCAAAAAACTCCGACTTTAAGAGATTTCATCATCTTTTGTTCGCGCGATCATCTTAACCTGAATACTATAGGTGGCAGAATTGATGATGCACTCGAAGTTATCAATCTCCGTTTGCGCTTCTGGGTGGAAAGTCGAGTCGGACAAGCTGTTTCTGCACCTTCGAGTTTTCCAACTGATGCTCAATTGTTAGTTTTTGCATTGAGAAACTTATCAGATAACGAAGATGCTGCATTGCTATCCTTAAGTGCTTATTCTGCAGCACTGCGACGTGCTTTGAGTAGTCCCGCCTCGATATTCTTTATTGATGAAGCACCAATTCTGTTTGAATTCGACCAAATTTCTGATTTGGTAGGTAGACTTTGCGCGAACGGAGCAAAAGCCGGGGTAAGAGTTATTTTATCAGGACAAGATCCTGATACAATCGCCAAATCTAAAGCTTCTTCTAAGATTCTGCAAAACCTATCAACAAGATTAATTGGTCGGATTCAACCCGTTGCTGTTGATAGTTTCGTAGATATCTTAAAATATCCTCGCGAAATTATTGCTCGCAATGCGTCAGAAGGTTTTTTCCCTCGTAAAGAAGATATTTATAGTCAATGGCTGCTTGATGATAATGGCGTTTATACTTACTGTCGTTATTACCCAGGCTACGAACAGTTAGCTGTCGTGGCGAATAATCCTGATGAACAAGCTGCACGTAATCAAGCAATGCAACGATATGGAGATAAATTTGAGGCGGTTTCTCATTTTGCGCGTCAATTGATCGGGTCAATTCGTGGTTATTAAAGGGAGATCCCCCCGCCTGCGGCGACCCCCTTAAAAATGGGGTAAATAGGTAAAATAGCCCCCCTTTTTAAGGGGGGTTGGGGGGATCTCCCGACAGTCACGCAAGTGGCGTGGGTTGGGGAAACAGATTTACGGCGTGAGGTAAAACCTCCCCTCCCCTGCGCTTAATTCAAAGTTCAAAATTCAAAGTTCAAAAAAAAGAATTCTTCATTTTGAATTTTGAATTGATAATTTTGAATTTGAGCGAAGCGAGTGGGGAGGGGTAAAACCAACGCAGGATAAAAAATTCAACGTTAAATCAACACCAATGCCTTCCGCTTACCTCCACTCATAATGACAGAAAAATACTTCTCAAACATCCACCAAGAGAATAGCAAGTCATTAAACCGAAGCTAATATGATGCTCAAAAAAATTGCCAAACCTCAAATCATCATGACTTCTTTTTTTGCCGTGGCATTTTTAGGAACCTTACCAGCCATAGCAGAATTGGGAACCGTTTGGACTGATTTTCAATTGTACACAACTGATTTTACAAATTATATTACAAACAATATTTCAGAGACTTTAAACCCTGTAGAACTTCAGACACAATCAGCAATCACAAGTTCATCAGGTGATCTCAATCTTCCTAATCCTAATTATGCTAGTCAGTATACTCGCGACCAGATTACTCAGTACTCTGTTTCGGATAAGTTTGAGAATAATCCAGCAGTATATGGTAAAGAGGTGAGTGGTGAAATTAATCGATATATTACCCGTGGTGCAGTTGAAGGTGTTTTCGGGAGAGATGGACAAACTCGGTTAAAAGGTAAGCTACAGGATACTGAGAACGCTGTTAAAAAAGTCAATGAATTAACTCGAAAAGCTGATATGGAAAACAATAGTGCACAACGAGAAAGCTGCATGTCCACTAATAGTAATGCCGGGATAACGACGATGGGGCAGGATCCCACCTGTGTGGTAACTAAAAGTTTATTAAGCGTGTTATATCAAAATTTCAGGCTTCAAGCAGATCAATCCAAGATGATGGGTGAAACCCTAGGAAATACAATCCAACTGCGTAATGACATACAATATTCCAACTTGAATTTAGCAGATATCTCCCAGCAAATGAATGAGGCGAATCGTGCCAGAAGAGTCGGTACATCGGCAGAAGTCGCACGACTTTTACGAGTCACTTCTCAAACAGATTTGTTTAGAAAAAGCGGTAACCCTCTTCCTTTACAAACTAATCTTGGTTCAGAAAGTAATCCTCCTGCTTCAGAAACTAATCCTTCTCCTACAGAAACTAATCCTCCTTCCTCAGAGAATATCCCTTCTCCCTTGACAGCACCATAAGGAGCATTTCAAATGTGTAAAAACATAATTTGCCATTGCGTTAGCGCAGCGTGCCCGGAGGGCATACACAACATAGTGGAGCGAAGCAATCACAAAGTAGGGATGTTGCGATTGCTTCATTCCGCTGAGTCCCAAGGGGACACGCTGCGCGTTAGCTCTTAGCGTGCGCTTTGCGCTTACGCTTCATTCGCAATGACAAACACATTCTTGTAAAATTAGGATGCTCTCGCAGCATATAAGGAATCAAGCTCAAGTGATGGTGAAAAAATGTGGCTTTCTCATCTCTATATTTTTTCTCAACTGGACACCAGTAATGTTTTAACAAATGGTGTCGTGACTGCACAAACTATTGCTGAGGGTTGGGATAAACAGTGGATTGATTTATTACAAAATAACACGAAAAATAACTTATACGGTGCACTCACCAATTTAGGTATTTTCTTTGCCGTAGGAACCTTGCTTTTCTTCATGGCGCAATGGATTAGAGATGTCCTGAATAATGAATATTCTCGTCCTCTATCTGCTTTGATTTGGCCTTTTATAGTAGTCATCTTACTCGCTAATCCAGGCAATGGCACTGCATTGTCTAATTTGACACTGGGATTAAGAGATTTTCTCAACACAATCAATCAGCAAGTTGTAGAAGCAGCTGATGTCAATCAAACTTATCAGCAAGCACTGAATATGACTGTTGCTGAAGAAGTTGTTGGTGGTTTATTGCGTCCTTGTCAGTCTCTCACAGGTCAACAACAAATTAATTGTTTGATTAAAGCAAAAGAGAAAATAGATGTCCTCTTACAACAGTACAGAAATATATACGGTCTCCAACCTTGGATAGACAGACTTGAACTGAAAGTTAATCAGATAGTGATCACCACTGGGAATGTAGCAGAATTCAGTTTTAACTCTCTGTTGGGTTCCACAACTCAAACAATTATCAAAAATCTTTTAGTTTCCTTACAGTCTGCTTTTCAAAACTTAATAGAAGTGGCAATGTTACTGATAGCAGCTTTAGGACCTGTAGCAGTAGGAGGGTCTTTGCTACCAGTCGCTGGTAAACCTATTTTTGCATGGCTTACGGGATTATTGTCTATGGGTATTGCCAAGATTTCTTTCAATATTGTTGCTGTCATATCAGCCGCAGTGATTGTGAATGGTCCTGCACAAAATCTCGATGCTGATCCAGACTTAATGTGGTTTCTGATTCTGTTAGGAGTTCTCGCACCGATTATGTCTTTAGCTTTGGCTGCTGCTGGAGGATTTGCCGTTTTCAACGGCATCAGCAATACTGCTGTATGGGTACAGGAAAAAGTTTAGAAAAGTACGGTTCGGATAAGATCCCCCCGCCTGCGGCGACCCCCTTAAAAAGGGGGTAAAGAGGTAAAATAGCCCCCCTTTTTAAGGGGGGTTGGGGGGATCTCCCTTGAGAGAAACAAGCTAATCGAACCGTATTGGGACTTGAATTATTAGCCGGTAAATTCATTTCCGGGTGGGCTATGGGGCTATAAAAATGAAATAACCCTGAGGTGACTAGCATTATGACCAAGTTATTACAAGAAAAAAAGTCCTCTATCAATCTTTTAACGCTCTTTGCTATTTTTACCTTCAGTCTACATTTATTGGCAGCAATTTTCTTATTATTTGAAGGTTTACGTATCTACGGTCTCATTCATAAAAAACCTCTGACGTTTGTCCAACTTGTTGATGGTAAAGTAGTTTCTCAAACGGACACTCTTGAACGAGAACCGGAAGTCATTCGCCAATTTGTTGCTAAAACAATGGCGGCGATGTTCAACTGGTCTGGAACACTTCCACCAGCAACTGTTGAAGAAGCAACTAATCCGAAACTTGATACCGGAATACCTGTTAAGACTTTACAAGGTTTGACAAAAAAAGTTTCTACCAGTAGTTGGGTAGCGAGTTTTGCACTTTCAGAAGATTTTCGTCAAGGTTTTTTGGCACAAATTGCGGATATGACACCGCTAGAAATTTTTTCTCAAAACAATAAGCAAGCTTTAACAGGACAGTTAGTTATCCAACGAGTTTATCCTCCGGAAAAAATTGCGCCAGGTCAATGGCGAGTTGGTATGGTTGCTAATATTGTGCAGGTGAGACGTACTGACAATAAAAAGTTATTAACTCCTTTTAATAAGGATTTTTTAGTAAGATCTGTAGATTCTTATGGACATCCTCTATCAAACGGTCTGACTCCATTGCAGAAAGCTGTCTATAGTGTCCGCGCCCAAAAGTTAGAAATTTACGAAGTCAGTGATTTCTGTCTAACCAATGGCTATGATTCTTCGTCAAAAAGTCAGTCTCAACGCTGTGGAGATATTCTTAATTCTGGTAGCTTTACACGATAGGTAGAACAAGATAATGCTATTTAATCAAAAAAATAAGAAAAATAATTTTCTGCCTGTGTTCGTTGTCGCAACATTTGGGTTGAATGTGTTAACTATATTGTTGCTGATGTTTCACCAGTCTATGCTCAAAAGGCTGAGTGGTCAATTACCACAAAGTTTAGTGCAACTTGTTGATGGTCGTGCCATCACAATAGGTTCCCAAGAAAATTTAGAACGCAACCCAGAAACGATTCGGCGTTTTGTTGGTGAAACAATGACCATGATGTTTACTTGGTCAGACAAACAACCACCGCAAATAGTTTGGCAAGCAACTTCCGAACTTTTATCTGGTGATGCCAGACGAAGATTTGAAGTGGAAACGACACAGGGAATTCCTAAAAGTGTTTTAGCCAATCCTGGTGGAAATGCAGAAAGCTTATTATTGATTCGCAGAATTTCTCAACCAGAAAAAATAGCAGATGGTCTATGGCAATTAGAAATCGTTGCTAATCGCTTGATTTTCGCAGGTTATAATAGCAAAGACGGGGAGGCAATTCCTTTTAATAAGAAAATATTGATTCGGGCGTTAGACACACAAGCCATTTCTATTCCAAATGTAGAAAATCCTTTATACTCAGCAATATACCGTCTTAATGAAGCGAGGTTAGAAGTTGCGAATATTTGTGACATTCAACAAAAAAAATGCCCCTAGCGAAAGGAAAGACACCAATGAACAACCTACCGAACTCTCATAATTCCAATAATTCTAACAATAACAATCATAATAATCATAACAATCATAATAATTCACAGCCGGAATCTAACAACCATCATTCGGATGAAGTACAACCATCAGATTGGCATCAACGAATGGCTAATTTAGTTGGTTTAGAAGAACAATTTCCCCCATCTCATCCGGAAAGTAGTCCTTCAGAGACTGCTAGTAGTAATCCTGACGAACCACCACCTTCTCATCCATCCTCACAGAAAACAAAACAAGCATTGTCATCTAACCCTTTTGCCAAGGTAGGTGTGGTGGGTGCTGCTACCCTAAGTGTGGCTTTGGTAGCAGGTGCGTTTCTGACTCAACTGATGAGTGGAACAAACAAACAAGCGCCAAAGAATTTTCCACAAATAACTCGTAAGGAGAATGAATCGAACAAAATACAGCAATTAAAACCAGAACAAGAAATTGAGATATTAAAAACAAAACTAGCATTAGCTGAACAAGCAAAAGCTGTGAAATTAGCACAGCTTCAGTTAAAAACTGTAAGACCTACTCAAACTCAGCCAAAACCAACTCCAGCACAACCAAGAATTAGACCACAAACTGTCACGCGGGTGGTGATCCAAAGAGTACCCACACCAGCACAAACTGTTTACGTACCTCGTGTTGTCGAACGAATTGTCAGAGTTCCTCAACGTGTTGTAGCCCAGCAGCCAAAACCAACTTATACTCAGCCTCCTCAGCAGCAGACTCCTCAACCTATTCGGCAGACTCCTCAACCAACAGCTAAACCCTCAATATCTCCATCCTTTGAGTTATCAACTCCAGGATTAAAGCCATCGGAGTTAGCACAAATTCCCTTGTCTTTATCAATACCCACTCCAACAGCCACTCCCACTCCAACAGCTACTCCCACTCCAACACCAACCCTACCAAGAGTAACAAGTTCCCCTCCATCTACTTTGGGTTCTCAATTGAATTCCAGGGCTAGAGATAATGTACAAACTTTACCTGTTCCAAATCGGACAAATACAACAGCAAATCCTCAACAGACACCAGAAACAACAAACCAAACTACTCAGTATACTGGTAAATCTATTGCGGTAGGAACTAGTGCCAAAGCTGTGTTAGCAACGGCTATATTTGGGGAATCAAATAGAATAGGAAGTAATAGTAATTATAGTAGTAGTAATAGTAATAACAATAATAATAATAAGAATGATAGTCAATTTGTCGTGCGTCTACAGCAACCATTAAAGTCTGTAGATGGGGCGATCGCACTACCTGCAAATACTGAATTATTAGCTCAACTTGACCAAGTTTCTGAAACCGGAATGTTTAACCTAACAGTCGTTTCAGTTGTTTCTCAAAATAAAAGTAATCTCACAGAAACTCGCCTACGTCAAAGTGCAATGAAAGTTCGCGCACCTGGCGGAAGACCATTACTTGCCAAGAAATATCCTGATAAATCCGGAAAGATTTCAGGTATGGACACATTCATATTCGGTTTGGGAGGTGCTGGGAAAATAGGGGAGATACTTAACCGTCCTGAGACAAAGATTAGAACAGATCCTGATTGTCAGAACCAGCGGGTTAATAATCCTGGTAGTTATTATAGTTGCTATTATAACGAAACCATACAACCAAGAAACATCCCTGCGGGTGTTTTAGAAGGCGGAATGAATGCTCTTGTACCCCAACTTAACCAGCGTAACCAACAAGCAATCAACGAGATGATTCAAAAAAGTAACGTTTGGTATTTGCCAGCGGGTACACAGGTTGAAGTCGTTGCTAATCAAATAACGCGGTTTTAGAGGTTGTTTGAAAAGTCTAATTTATTCCTTGCCTTAGCGACTGGAAGTCGCGGCTATACAGACAAAACCCACCTTCGTGGGTTAAAAACCTTTAATTTTCCATTAGTCCACGGAGGTGGACTTTGCTTGTGTAGTAGCGAATTCTATTCGCTTTTCAAACATCCTCTTAGGTTATTGCTTAAAAATCGTTGGTTTTGGAAAATGTTGGGTTTCCTTGCGTCAAACGCCACTCGCCTCAAGCCGGGGAACCCGTCCACGGCGGTGGCTCCCCAACCTACTAGCTTCTATAATTTAGTTTGACATAAATGGCTATTTCTGCTATGTCATTGCTTTTTATATTAGTCGTTGGTAGTCATAGTCTGCTCATCCTGAAAATATGGCATAGTTGGGTTGTGAACCGTGGAAAGCTGAGAAATCAAGAAACTATAATTTAGAATTATTTTTTTTTAGGAAATTGAGAATTATCTTCACTAGAAGCTTCTGGTAGTAGTTGTTGACGTCCGTTACGGATGATTCGCAACATATCCTGAAGATTCTGCTCAATATTTTCTAGTACGCCGTCAGCGTAGTCATCAGCACCTTGTTCAACTGCTTCTGCTTCTGCAACAGCTTGACGCCGCATTTCCTCTATTTCTTGCTGACAGGCGCGTCGTTTGCGGTCAATTTCTTCAAGAGTGTCTTGCATCATCTGCTCACATTCTTGTTGAACTTGTCGCCGCAGTTCAGCGGCTTCCCGTTCTGCTTGTATGATAATGTCGCTTTCATCCAAGATTTGCGATCGCTTGGCTTGCGCTGCATCAACAATTTGTTGTCCATATTCTTCTGCTTCCAGGAGAATATCTTCCTTTTGTTGGATAATTGTTGCTGCTTCCTGAAAAACTTCAGGTAAAGAAAGCCGTATTTCATCAAGCTGATCAAGCAGCTTGTCTTCATCTACTATCGTGCGTCGCGTCAGTGGAATGTTGAAACCAGCAAGAATCATCTCCTCCAAGCGGTTGAGTTCCATCTGTATGTCTACACTTGTTGTTCGCGTAGCATCTGGATTATCGGATATTCCAGCAGGATACTCTTGCGGGGGAGGAGTGCTTCCGTTTTGATTTAGTTCGATACGGGATGGTTTTGGGCGTAGCATTGGTAAATATCTAAAGCAACGTGCGGGGGGACAAGATGATCAACAGAGCCACCAAACTTAGCAATCTCTTTCACCACACTACTACTTAAAAAACTATATTCATTTGACGTTGCTAAGAAAACGGTTTCTATATCATGAGAAAGGGTTTTATTTGTGTGAGCCATCTGAAGTTCTACCTCAAAGTCAGAAATTGCTCGTAAACCGCGCAATAGCACTTGTGCACCATGCATTTGGGCATACTTTACAGTCAAACCAGCAAAAGCGTCTACCTCCACATTCGTGAGATGTTTTGTACACAGACGAATCTGTTCTAACCGTTTTTCCACTGTAAACAGCGGAGTTTTGTTAGGATTCCGCAATACCGCGACAATCACTTGAGCAAACAAACGACTGCCGCGTTGGATAATGTCAAGATGTCCTAAGGTAACAGGATCGAAACTTCCTGGATAAATGGCAATCATGATCACAGATGCCTCACAGTTGTTTAGGTGATTATATCTAACCAATCGTGATTTGTAATAAAGTACGAGTTCTCAGATAGAAATTCAATATGTTAGTTTTTGTGAGCTTTAGCCCACCTACTGCCATAGTTTTATTTATCTACTTTCAAAAGAAAATTCTGGATAAATACACTACCTCTACTGCCTTTTCTACTCACAGCGATCTAAAATCAATAGTTTGGCTTTTGCAACAATTTTTGACTGTCGTTCCCGTGTTTCTTGTTCCCTGTTCCTTGTTCCCTGTTAAGAGTGTTTATTCGTAACGGGTTACAATCGCTGCCCGTAGGGCGCTGTTAACAAGCACAACTTAAATCTACATTACCTTTTTTTAGTCTTCTAGGTACTTTTACATGGCACTGGATATTTCCACCTTGCCCTTGGCATTTGAATTTTCTTCTCCAGGACCGATTCTGGTGAAAATAGGACCATTAACAATCCGTTGGTATGGCTTTTTGATTGCTTCAGCAGTATTGATTGGCGTTACGCTTTCTCAGTTCTTGGCAAAGCGCCGTAACGTTAATCCAGATTTAATTAGCGATTTATCAATTTGGCTGGTGATTGGGGCAATTCCAGCAGCACGGATATATTACGTTTTGTTTCAATGGTCAGAATATGCCCAGCACCCAGAACGCATTATTGCAATTTGGCAAGGAGGGATAGCAATTCATGGGGCAATTATCGGTGGTGTTACCGCAGCATTATTATTTGCCAAAAGAAACCAGATTTCTTTCTGGCAATTGGCTGACTTGGTGTCTCCTTCGCTGATTTTAGGTCAAGCAATAGGACGCTGGGGCAATTTCTTCAACTCTGAGGCATTTGGCAGTCCGACAAATGTACCTTGGAAGTTACATATTCCACCAGAACACCGTCCCCCAGAACTGGCTAATTTTGAGTTTTTCCATCCCACTTTTCTTTATGAATCTTTGTGGGATCTTATGGTGTTCGCCTTGCTGCTGACTTTATTTTTTAGAAGTTTGTCAGGTAAACCAGCTTTGAAAACGGGTACACTGTCTCTAGTTTATTTGGCAACTTACAGCTTAGGACGCTTCTGGATAGAAGGTCTTCGGACGGATAGTTTGATGCTTGGACCTTTACGAATAGCACAAGTCGTGAGTTTAGTAGGAATAATCTTCGGTTTAGCTGGGTTAGCTTGGCTTTATATAGCTAAACGTCCTTTACCAGATGTCATTTCTACCCCTCAAGAAGATAGACAGAGGCGGTAAAGGAATGGGGAAGCCACTCTTCCCCAGGTTTGTTGTTCGGGATTGGTGGTTTCGGGGCGGTATCAATACGGTTCGGTTAACGTTTTAATATTTTGAAGATCCCCCCAACCCCCTTAAAAAGGGGGCTTTGAACCCTCTTTTACCCCCTTTTTAAGGGGATCGCCGCAGGCAGGGGGATCTTAACCGAACTGCATTGCGGGCGGTATCACTGCCTCAAAGAGTTCTCTCAACCTCTAAGATTCTTCCTCTAACTTGTCTACCATCTCGCACAGTTCTTCTTTTGCATCTTTGGCAAACTGAACGCTGCTAATACTGGCAAGAATTCCTGCTCCTGCGGTGAGACTGGCTTCTGGTACTTTATTTAAATAAAGAAGCCCCACGCCAGATAATGTCATCATCGCAGATGCTGCAGTTACGCCTAAAGCAAGGTTGAAGGTAAGACGTGCTTGGCGTAGTAATTCTTCAATTATATTTTTTTTGATCTCTTGTGCAGCTTCATTATTGTTGGGTTGTGGTTTAGAAAAAATATTGAGATTCATAAGTTGTTGCCTTTTGTGGTATGTGTTGTGTGTTGATTGACTGGTAAGCGCAAGGTTTTTTAAACTTGCATATTCGTATTATGTAGAGGCAACAATTCAAATTCCAGAGCAGATAGGTTGATGTAGATTTATGATTTGCCCTATGTTTTGGGGCAGATAGGGCAAGTTAAGAAAACCTAACTGCCCTACACAGGTAAATTAAAGATTAGTTATCTTAGATCTTGTACCTCACTGGTGAGTACGCCTTGAACTCAAGTTCAAGGCTTATAGGCAAAGTCCGTTAAAACGGACTGAAATATATATTCAGTGAGCTTTAGCTTACTTGATCTTTGAGCCTAGAAATAAATTTCTAGGCGGACGAGAAAGCAGATGCAATATCTGAGCTATCACATTATTAAATACCTAGATTCATCAATCTCTTTTATCTATGTTGCAATCGGATAAGGTTCAATCTAGCGAGGAAGGCAAAATTAGACTCAGAAATGCTTACAAAGAAGCGGGTTTAACTATAGAAAAACTTGCATCTGAAGCACAACCAGTTTCTGTTGACACAATTAAACGTTTATTAGGAACCAAAGACTGCCCGAATGGGGTTGAAAGATGGGCAGTTCAAAATATTGCCAAAGTTTTAAAGATTAAACCAACTGATATTGTTGATCCAAAAGATTGGAATCCGCAGCAAATACCGCCAGAATTTGAACGATTAATCAAAGACAAAACAGAGTCATTTCGTGGTAGAAAATTTGTCTTTGATGCTATTGAAGAGTTCTTCAGCAATAACCCCAAGGGCTACTTTACTGTTGTGGGTGATGCAGGAATGGGGAAAAGTGCGATCGCCGCTAAATACGTATTAGACAATCCAGAAGCTATATGCTTTTTCAATATTCGCGCTGAGGGCATGAATCGCCCGGAATTGTTCCTGAAAAAAATCCGCGAACAATTGATCAGTCGTTATCAGTTGCAGGATGCAGTAGATACTGATTTATCAAGTTTGTTGACCAAAGCTGGCGAAAGAATTGGTGTTGGCGATCGCCTGATAATTGTTGTTGATGCACTCGACGAAGTTGACCAGGAATCCACCGGAAACCTTTTATATTTACCTACTATTCTTCCAGAAGGTGTTTACTTTCTGCTGACAAGACGACCTTATAACCAAAATGAGAAAAGGTTGAATTTTTCACCCAGCGTTTCCACCAAGGAATTGGACTTAAGAGACTACGCCGAAAGAAGTAGCCAGGATGTGAAAGAGTATATTTGGCTATTGCTCAATGATGGAGAATATAAACAGGGTTTGAGTCTGTGGATTCAAAAGCAAAATCTCTCTAATACTGACTTTGTGGAAGAAGTAGCCACAAAAAGCGAAAATAATTTTATGTATTTGCGCTGTGTTTTGCCAGCAATAGCTGAAGGTTTTTACAATAATAAACCTCTGGATGAATTACCTGTAGGTTTACAAGGATATTATGAAAACCACTGGCAACTCATGGGCATGACAACCAAGCCTTTACCAAAAAATAAAATTAAGATTATTTATGTTATGTGTGCTTTACATAGCGCTGCTTCCCGTGAAGTGGTTGCGAAATATTCTAAGCAGAATGATTTAGCTGTGCAGGAAGTTCTTAATGGGTGGGCGCAGTTTTTGCAGAAACAAGAAAATTATCAACCACCGCGCTACAGATTTTATCACGAAAGTTTCCGCGATTTTTTGCATCGCCAGGATATTGTGCAGGCGGCGGGGGTGAATTTACCAGGTGTCAGCGCTGAAGTTGCCGATAATATGACAGAAGGACTTTTTGGCTATGAGTAATCTTCGCGCCTGGTTAACAGAAAAGTCATCGGAAGAAATAGAGCATTTCTTGGGTGAAGTTCCACGTTTGTATTTAGAAGGTGGTCAAGTTAAGAAATTCTGCCGTTTTTTGAGCGATATTGACTTTATAGAAGCAAAAATTAATCATCCTGAATTTGGAGTCCAGGCGCTGATTGAAGATTATGATTTGATTAATGATGCAAAATTATCAACTCACCTAGAATACGATGCCCAAACTGTTGAAGCGCTGAAATTAATTCAAGGGGCATTGCGATTGTCGGCACATATTTTCATTCAAGATACAAAGCAACTAGCAGGGCAATTGTCAGGGCGTTTGCTGCACTTTGATGCACCAGAAATTCAAGAGTTGCTGCAACAAATATCGCAAACCAAAACAACTTGCTTGCGTACCTTGACAGCTAGCTTAACTCCTCCTGGTGGCGCGTTAGTTCGCACCCTCAACGGTCATAGTGACTCGGTTCAGGCAGTCGCCGTCACCGGTGATAATAAGTACGTGATTTCTGGTTCCGGTGACTCTACACTCCAAGTCTGGGATTTGCACTCTGGTCAAGAAAAGTTTACTCTGCGCGGTCACAGTGACTCGGTTCAGGCAGTCGCCGTCACTGGTGATGGCAAGTACGTGATTTCTGGTTCGCTTGACAAAACACTCAAAGTCTGGGATTTGCACTCTGGTAAACAAAAGTTTACTCTGCGCGGTCATAGTAACTCGGTTCAGGCAGTCGTCGTCACTGGTGATGGCAAGTACGTGATTTCTGGTTCGCTTGACAAAACACTCAAAGTCTGGGATTTGCACTCTGGTAAACAAAAGTTTACTCTGCGCGGTCATAGTAACTCGGTTCAGGCAGTCGCCGTCACTGGTGATGGCAAGTACGTGATTTCTGGTTGCGATGACTCTACACTCAAAGTCTGGGATTTGCACTCTGGTCAAGAAAAGTTTACTCTGCGCGGTCATAGTAACTGGGTTCAGACAGTCGTCGTCACTGGTGATGGCAAGTACGTGATTTCTGGTTCGCTTGACAAAACACTCAAAGTCTGGGATTTGCACTCTGGTCAAGAAAAGTTTACCCTGGGTCGTCATAGTGACTCGGTTCAGGCAGTCGCCGTCACCGGTGATAGCAAGTACGTGATTTCTGGTTGCGATGACTCTACACTCAAAGTCTGGGATTTGCACTCTGGTCAAGAAAAGTTTACTCTGCGCGGTCATAGTAACTGGGTTCAGACAGTCGTCGTCACCGGTGATAGCAAGTACGTGATTTCTGGTTGCGATGACTCTACACTCAAAGTCTGGGATTTGCACTCTGGTCAAGAAAAGTTTACTCTGCGCGGTCATAGTAACTGGGTTCAGACAGTCGTCGTCACCGGTGATAGCAAGTACGTGATTTCTGGTTGCGATGACTCTACACTCAAAGTCTGGGATTTGCACTCTGGTCAAGAAAAGTTTACTCTGCGCGGTCATAGTAACTGGGTTCAGGCAGTCGCCGTCACCGGTGATGGCAAGTACGTGATTTCTGGTTGCGGTGACTCTACACTCAAAGTCTGGGATTTGCACTCTGGTCAAGAAAAGTTTACTCTGCGCGGTCATAGTAACTGGGTTCAGGCAGTCGCCGTCACCGGTGATGGCAAGTACGTGATTTCTGGTTGCGGTGACTCTACACTCAAAGTCTGGGATTTGCACTCTGGTCAAGAAAAGTTTACTCTGCGCGGTCATAGTAACTGGGTTCAGGCAGTCGCCGTCACCGGTGATGGCAAGTACGTGATTTCTGGTTG
>NZ_JCACKO010000014.1:0-36905 GCF_059505445.1 Brasilonema angustatum
CAAATGATTATCATTCTTGCTTTGGGTGATTTTATTGCTTGGAAGTCCCTAACTCAAAGAAATTGTTGAAAGCAATTGTCAGAGTAAGTAGGTCGGTGTTGAAAATTGTCGTTATGACAAGGCAGGAGGCAGAGGGCAGAAGGCAGAAGAGAAGAGCTTTTTGGGCAACTTTACTTTCCGTTACATACTTCGGTTTTTTTGCGCCGTTCTACTTAGATGTAGTTCAAAATATGAGGGTAGCAATATGACTCTCACAAAAGCAAACACAACCACATGGAGAGTAAAAACTCTCGCAAAACTTAACCCATAGGAAAAACTATGAAAACACTACTGAAAAGATCCACGTTACTCCTTGCTCTAACAACCTGTATTTTGGGTAATTTCTCCTTAAGAGCTTCTGCTGATTCTACTGCTGACTTAATCCTCAGTATGAAATGCCAGGGTGGATACAATATCGATATTTGGAAAAAGTATTCTTCGGGTGAACTTCTCTACCGCTCTACAAGTTCCCACGGTGATTTGAGTTTGGGCAGAGGAACTAGCAAAGCTACAGAAGGGGTTCGAGTGTATAAGTTTCGGAATAACAATTATCAATATTGGGTGTGGGATGGCACGCTGGATAGTCAGCAGTCTGGAACTTTAGAGGTGTATAAAGACAATAATATTCTAATGCAGCAGGCTTGTACAAAACGTTAATGGGCTTGCGCGCTAGTGGGAACGGCCACGCCTTACGCCTATCGGAGGAAACCTCAACAACAGACTTATCACCGCAACGCGCTGCCTTGTCTTGGCGGTTCGCTATTCATCCCCATTTTGTATAACACCAAAAATAGAGTTGTTCAGTACCTGTTTTTTATCTTCTAAACAAAAATAAAAAATAAATAAGTTAGAATATTTCAAAATTAAGGATGAAATAAAATGAGTAAAAAAACAGGTACTGCTCATTTCCTAAGCATTAATAATATTTACCCTTATGCTTTATTCGGAATTCTTTTTTTGGCAGTGATTTTAGATCTAATAGGCTTAAATAAAGGACTCTGGAATGATGAGTATTTTACCATTCACAAAATTTCACATCCCAACATTGTAGAAATGTTTAGGGAGTTAAGAAGAGATGTTCATCCACCTTTATATTATATCTTGCTTTATTTCTGGGGTAAAATCAGCAAAAAAGAAGAATTTCTCAGATTATTTTCAGTTTGTTTGAGTCTAGGAACTTTAACTATTGTCATTAGCTGGATTAAACAATACTCCCCTCTAGCTAGTCTGCTTGCAGGAGTTTACTTAGCAACAACACCAATAATGCTAAGATATTCACAAGAGCTAAAAGCTTACCCTTTACTAGTTTTTGCAACATCTCTGGCGTTTCTATTTGCCTCCCATATCATAGCTAAACCAGAAAAATTTTTAGGATATATTGGTTTATGTTTGAGCTTGTTTGTAGCGGTATGTACGCATTTAGTTGGGATAATGCTTATACCTAGTATTGTCTGTTTTCTTTATATTCAAGCTTTCTTACCTATAAAAAAGATACAATACTTAAAACTGGCTGTAGCAATAATCATACCTACCATTACGTTTCTTTATCTTAAGTTTTTCTGGCTAAAACAAGTACAAGAAATTCAAGATACTTGGTGGTGGATGCCTGATATTAACTTAGATTTAATATCATCCACGGCTAAATATGTATTCGGTTTATCTTCTTTATATTTACCAATTAGTATTATTCCTTATTTTGCGTTTTTAGTTTCAGGTATCTTCGCTCTTTCAGTTTTTTTTGGTGAGTGGAAAATTAGCTTTCCTTTTCTAGCTGCTACAATAATTTTTTGGGTAGTAATTTTAGTTTATTCTCTAATAGATAGTCCAATATTTTATTATCGAATTATTTTGCCTAGTCTAGTGCCGTTTGTTGCTTTTGTGGCATTACAAATAGCAACTATACCAACTCATAAAATCAAAATAGCATCTATTGTATGCTTAATCGTATTAAGCCTAAGCTATACAGCGAACTGGGTAACTCATCAAGCCTATAAACCTGTGGAAGAAAACCGAGAAGTGGCTCGACTAGTGGAGTTGGAGTGGCAAAAAAATGACTTGATTATATTTTATCCTGATTTTATTCAGGGAACCGTAAATTATTACTTTAAAAAGATACCATTGGACAAACAAATTGTCGTATTGCGAACCAATAAGATTAACGAAATTAATAAGAATATTAATACGAAGATATCAATAATTTTTAGACAAAGAGAAATTATAGACATGTTTTTTGTTGTGATGGATGGAAACATTGAAGGGTATAACGAATTATTATATAATGTACTTAATGTTCTAAAATATAAAATGATCAAGAAAACAAGAGTTCACTTGTTTTTAATTAAAGGTCATGACTCATATTTTTCAAATAAATTTGAATCTGCTGATAAGTTTATAGTAGCTTCGGAATCCAAATTGGGGAAACCATATTTCTATCAAGACTTCGGTATGTATGTGAGTTCAAAATATATGGTAGTCCTAAATCGTTCTTGACAAAGTACTCAAGGTTTTGTACTTGTTCCTACCTAATTCATCTGGCAAAGGAAGCAATAGCATCTTTTTGTTTATTCGTATTGAATGAAAAGTCGCATTTTTAGTACTGGGCATGACAAGATGCGCCATTTTCCGCCACACAGAAGCTAAAAACCTTACTATAAAAGCGTTTTAGTAGCTCACATTCGTAAGAATTTCGGTCGCAATGATCGCCCCTAAAAGAGCTTGATCAGTATGTTGTCAATGGATAACTTTTTTTATGTAAAGATGAGCTTAATATAGCAGAGATGATAAAGTCCCAGCCAGTTAGCCAGATAATCAACTCAGGAGTTATCTGTTCTATGATTTTCTGTGACGATCAGCACAGCTTAAAGGATAAAGACTGATCGTATAACTGATTGAGGGTTGAACAGTTTTGCCACTGTAACTCAGCTTTAAGATGTTCCCAAAATTGTTCTATTGAGTTGAGTTCTCAAGATAATGGTGGTTTAAAGATAGGAATAATTTTTGATTGAATGCAAGCAGCAAGCGCGGAAAATTTATGGCTTTTGTTAACCTTACGAGTGAACATGATGCTAAATATGATTTCTTAAATCGCTTTTGCCGATTAGCAATTGTCAATATTCTCTCAGGTATCATGGTACCGCTAGCAGGGTTAGTCGATGTGGCGTTCTTGGGACACTTGTCTGAAATCCGTCACTTAGCAGGAGTTATCCTGGCTACAATCTTGTTTGACTACCTCTACCGCGTTTTGAAATTCATACGCTCTTCAACCAACAGTATGACAGCGCAAGCTGTTGGACGAGAGGATTTCAACGCAATGATGCTAGTGGGACTGCGAAATGGCTTAATCGCCTTGGGAATAGCTGCACTCATTCTGATTTTCCAGTACTCCATAAGAGAACTGGGATTTACCCTATTAAGTGCTAATTCAGAGGTAAAAGATGCAGGTGTTGCTTATTTCAATGCTCGAATCTGGGGTGCACCTGCAGTTTTGCTGAACTATGTCCTAATTGGTTGGTTTTTTGGGCGAGAGATGAATAGCTTCGTATTGCTGATGTCCCTGATTGGTAACGCAGCAAACGTTGTGCTGGACTACGTAATGATTATCAATTGGGGTTGGGAAACTGCTGGGGCTGGACTAGCAACAGCTATTAGCCAGTATTTGACGCTGTTGGTAGGTCTGATGTTTGCGTGCTTTAATATCAAATGGCAGGATTTCCCCGCCGTTCTGCAAAAGGTTTTGGATTGGCAAGCCCTTAAAGTCTCCTTTGGCTTGAATGGAAACATACTTATCAGGTATTTAACTTTTATTACAGCTTTAGCCGTGTTCACCAATTTGAGTTCGTTAATGGGGACAACAATATTGGCTGAAAACGGTTTGCTATTACAAGTTGTGACTTTAAGCGTTTTCGTCATTCAGGGAGTCGGACACGCCACCCAAAGCCTGACGGGTAAATTTAAAGGTAAAGGTGATTCCAAAAAGTTACTGCCACTTGTTATAGTTGCTACGCTCACTAGTTTATTGTGTGCACTTCCCTGGGCAATAGTATCTATCGTCTTTCCAAAGACGATATTTGGGTTATTAACTAATCATGCTGAACTCACCAATGACATTGATAAGTACACTCTCTGGTTACTACCTGTATTAGCGTTTGCGGCGATCGCTTTCATGTTAGAGGGATATTTTATTGGTTTGGCAGAAGGTTCGACTCTACGTAACTCTTCCTTAACTGCCCTTGGAGTTGGATTTATACCCTTAGCTTTTGTTGCTTGGTATTTTCATAGTAACCATATTTTGTGGTTAGCTCTTTGTTTGTATATGATAACCAGCATGGTGATACTTGTGATACAGCTGCCAAGAACGTTTCACAACCACGATACTCATCATCAGCAGATCGCAACGACAAACATAACCTAAAAGCATTTGTCTATTCTTAGACGCATTGCCGAATTTTGCTAAATTAACAATCGCACCCAATACGGTTGGTGATAAGCACGCTTAACACAAACCCGGTTTCTTTGAGAAACTGGGTTTTTCTGAGCAACAATTACGTTAACTGAACCGTATTGCAATCGCACCTGTGAACCCTTGATTTTTCTTCTCTGGTTTGAGATTGTTAACTAAAGTACACGTAAAAAAACTGATGTCAAGATTAAAGTTTATTTTACTGCTCGTAGTCGTAGTAGTCTCATTGATTACTTTCGATTTTGCTAGCACCCAAGCTAAGGTTATCAGTCTCAACCGCTATATCCTTCCTGGAGAGACGGTTTTTCCAGAAGGTATTGCCTACCAACCCAAAACCAAGGACTTTTTTGTGAGCAGCACCACAGACGGCACAATTTTTCGAGGAAATCTCCAAGAGGAGTCCGCAGAGGTATTCTTACCCGGTGGTGCTGATGGGCGCACAACAGCGCTCGGCTTAAAAGTGGACGACAAAGCTCGTTTGTTTGTAGCAGGAGGCAATACTGGTCAAATATTTGTCTACGACACCCGCAGTGGCGAACTACTCGGTCAGTTTAAGAACCAAAAGGCTTCTACATTCATCAATGATGTCGCTATTTCTCTGAATGGAGATGCGTATTTCACCGACTCATATGATCCAACTTTATACAAAGTTTCGATTAATGAGGCAAATGAAATTCAGTTTGAGGCTTGGCTCGATTTTACTGGTACGAGTCTAGAGTACCAGTCAGGAGTAAACCTCAACGGTATCGCCGCAAGCTTAGACGGTAAGTACCTGGTAGTTGTGCAGTCAAACACAGGAAAGCTGTTTCGTATCGACATTGATAGCAAGCAAGTCACCGAAATTGATCTAGGCGGTGAGCAATTAACCAATGGCGATGGTATCTTGCTCTCGCGCGGTAAAAAGCAAATTTTGTACGTTGTGCGTAATCAGCAAAAGCTGATAGTCAAAGTTGAACTAGAAGACGATTTCTCCCGAGGTACTGTTGTCTCTAGCACGACTGATCCGTCGTTGGCTAACCCGACTACTATTGCCCAAGTTAGGAAGCAGCTGCTAGTTGTCAACTCTCAATTTGATAAACGTGGATCGGGACTGACACCTGAGTTACCATTTACTGTTTCGAGTATTCCTAGTCCTTAAAACAGTGAACGCTTAACAGTGAACAGTGAACAGTAAACAGTAAACAGTGAACAGTGAACAGTAAACAGTGAAACTGATAACTGATAACTGTTAAATCAACAATGGCACCTGTGAACCATGCTGAGTTTTATTCACTTCAATTCGGGCTTGAAAGGCTTCTTTGAGGTGGGGCATATGGGTGACGGTAAGAATGCAGCCAAAATCAGAGGCGATCGCGCAAAGCAAGAGACGCCAAGGGCGATCGCATCCTTCTACATCTTGTGTCCCAAACCCTTCATCCACAATCAACAATTGCAACGCCGCCCCCGCCCGCTGTGCTAATAACTTCGCCAAAGCTAAACGAATTCCAAAGTTAATTCTAAATGCTTCTCCACCAGAATTAAGTCTCATAAGCCCGCATCCCGGAGATAGCAAGACATTGATTAAAGCCGTGGCGATAGCTTCGCTGCTGCCTAAGCGCAAAGCGCATGCTACGCGAACGGCAGATCGCTCTTAACTTCAGCAGGTAGGCATATACTTAGGTTACCATACTGATACATGGTAAAAAATGAGTCGTTTCCAGATTATGTACGAAGCTTTCATTGATTTAGATGAGTTAATAGTACGTTGTAGAGATAAGCAAGCAAAAAAGTTTATCAAAGAAGCAGTAGCTTGTTATAGAGCAGGAGCATACCGTTCTTGTATTGTGGCAACATGGAATGCAGTAGTATTTGATTTTCTTCATAAACTGAGAGAATTAGAGCTTTTAGAAGATAAAGAAGCTTCAAAGTTATTGGAACAATTTGAAAAGCTGAGTTCCGAAAAAAAGTTCAAAGAGCTTTGGCAGTTTGAGTCAGATATTCCCAAAAAAGCGCTCAACCCATTTGAATTAATCTCGACTGTTGAGATGTCAGATATTGAAAGATTATTTGAAGATAGAAGCCGATGCGCTCATCCCTCAATGACATCTCTGGAGGAACCATTTGAGGCGACAGCAGAATTAGCACGCTATCACTTAAGAAGTGCTATTACACACCTTTTAGAAAGACCACCAGTTCAAGGTCGTGCAGCCCGTGAAAGAATTTTCCAATATATTAATTCTGAGTATTTCCCAACAGACTCAGAACTGGCGATAAAGTATTTTCAAAAAAGTCCGTTAGCTCGCGCTCGCTTGGCTCTTATTAAAGATGTTGTTATAGGATTAACAATAAGCTTGTTAACAGAAGATCTTCCGGAAGATGAAAAAGCACGTCAATTTTCCGCCATTCATGCAATATCAAGTATGTATCCGGAACAAACAAGAGAAATATTGAATGATAAAATGTCTGATATTATTCTCAACAAAGTCGTTGATACAAATTGGGATAAAGTAATTATCTATTTAGGAAAAGTTAAGATTTGGGATTCTATTACTGAACCATGCCAATTAAAAGCTATAGCTTTCATTGAGAAACTTAAAATCTTTGAACGAAAATGGTTTGAATTTAATGAATCTCCATCGAGCGACAGTTTAGATATATTATCAATGGCTACTCGTATAGGATTTTTAAAACAAACTATAGATACGAAGCTTCAACTTCCTCTAGAGGAGCTACTCTCACTCAAAAAAAATTGTCAATATCAGTTACAATATAACTCAATCAATGAAATAATAAAACCTTTATTAGAAAAATTTATTCCCAAAGCCACTTTTAATGAATTGATTTCAATGAGGTCAGAGGGTGATTGTTCATTGAATGATAAAATTAAACCTTACTTAATGGAGAAAATAAAAGAAGCCTCTTTAGAAGAAATACTAGATGGATTATCACAGATTATACAGGAAGACAAGCTACTCTACGAATCTTTTGAACAACGTCTCTTGTTTTTGCTTGAAAATACTTCTCTAGAACAATTACTTGAAGCCCGTAAATATTATCTGTACTCATCATCTTGCACAAAAGTATCAACTGTGATTAGCAGACTAAATGAATCAGTGATAAAATTTTTGGAGCGATTAGAATTTAATGATTTACTATCAGTTAAATATGAATACCGTCAACAATTTTTTGAAGACTTTTTGAAAGATATCTTAAAACCTATATTTCAAAATAATAAATTAGAAATAGTAAGGAGATTTGTCTCCTCTAATTCTTTTTCTGATTCCGAATTTTATGCTAAATTATTGATTGAAATAACAGATAATCTCAGTAATGAACAATGGAAATATATTCTCAAAGTATTTTTTGAAAATCATTATATACATAATTCATTTTTTTGTGCTAGGATTTTTGAATCTCTCTTCAAGAAATCTATAACTCTTAATGTTTGCATACAGGCGGATTGGCGCTCTTTTAGAGAAAATTTAGATGACTTTAGCACAATTAAGAAAAATCTTAAAGATATTAATAGATTGAAACAAGTTATTGATACTTACCTTCCTGTTGAGTAATTTTTTGCTGTTTAACACCTTGCATCATTAAACGCTGTTTCAAATATCAGTGATTATCTATCGCACTTCACAAAGAACAACTTAGTTAATGCGATTGTGCGCAGCGCAGTACCCTTTGGGCGAGTGAATGTATATCTCGGCTAATGTTTATCATTGGGTTGATTATGCACTAAATTTGCACTTAATTTAATGCTATTTCACCCAAAAGTTTTTTAGATGTCTGGTGCAGTCTTAAATCAACAATCGCACCTGAGAACCCTGCTGAGTTTTATTCACTTCAATTCGGGCTTGAAAAGCTTCTTTGAGGTGAGGCATATGAGTTACGGTGAGGATACAAGCAAAATCAGAGGCGATCGCATTAATCGCAGCAATCAAGCGATCGCATCCTTCTGCATCTTGTGTCCCAAATCCTTCATCCACAATCAACAATTGCAACGCCGCCCCCGCCCGCTGTGCTAATAATTTCGCCAAGGCTAAACGGATGGCAAAGTTAATTCTAAACGCTTCCCCACCAGAGTAAGTTTCATAAGCCCGCGTCCCTCTGGCGTCTGCAATCAAAATGTCCAACGTATCTATCAGCTTGGCATTTTTCTTGCTTGCCTTACCACTCTTTCCGGCTCTTTGTGTCACAAATTGAACGTGTAATTGATTGGCACTCAATCGCGAAAGCAGTTGATTTGTCTCAGCTTCCAATTGTGGCAAGACGTTCTCAATCATCAATGCTTGGATACCATTTTTACCAAAAGCTTGTGATAACTCCTGATATATACGGTATTGTCGCCTTACTTCTTGGAGTTGCTGCTGCTGTTGATCGTACTGAATTTGCAATGTTTCCAGTTGGTGAGACTGCTGCTGCAAGCGTCCTAACTGGGCAATTTGTTCATCAAGTTGCCGTCTGCGTGATGTTATCTGCTGCTCTAATACTTGAATTTGAGTAGATGGGTTTGCTGATTCTTCTAGCTGTTGGACGATGCTCTCAATTTGTGAACCATATCTTTGCCGTTCTGTCAATCTTGCCTGCAAAGAAACCTCTAACTCTTGCAATCTTGTTTTGAGTTGGGGATACTGCTGCTGCGTCCCGACAAGCTGTTGATAGCGTAATTCCCAAGCTTGAGTTTTGCGTACAGCTATCCGAAGATTGTTATGTTGTTCTGACACGTAGCCAATTTCAGCAATCTGGCGCTCAAGGGCAGCAATTTGTCTGGCACATTCAGATTCAGTGGCTTCTTGCTGGATTCTGGTTTGTAATTGGGTAATTTGTGCCTCAATTTCTGGTTTTCGTGCTGCTAATTGTGCTTGACGCTTTACTGCGTCTTTTATTTGGCTTAATCTAATCTCTGCCCATCGCCACCGCTCGACTTCGTTACGAGCCAGAGCGTGATCTTGTTCATTGTAGTTGAGTTGTTGTAGATATTGTTCTAGTTGCTGGAGTTCTTTGTGTGTGTCATGGGCGTAGTCACCCATTTGCAGCGATCGCTCCAAATGCTGCTTTTCACCAACAATCTGTTGTAGCTGTTGCTCAACATCACTTGTCACCTCCAATTGTGCTGCCAATTGTCCTCTTTGTTCGCGTAAGGTATCGTAAGGAGATAATTGTTGGGATATTTCTCGATATTCTTGCCTGAGAACCTGAATTTCTCTGTCGGAAACAGCCATTCGCTCTCGGACTATCCACAACTCGTCCTCTGCATCTTTGTACTCTACTTTCGTTTTGTCCACCACACGATTCCAGTGATGTTCATCTAGAGAACGTTCGCACAAAGGACAGATAGCATTAGGGTTCTGAAGCATTTGCAGCTTTTGCTGTAATTCTCCCAATAGTTTTTCAAAGTCCCGTTGATGCGCTTGCAAACGTTCGATCAGGTGACGTCTTTCCTGTCCTTTTTCCTGCACTCGTTGCAGATAAACTCGCTTCTTTTCCAGTTCCGAAATCTGCATTGCCACTTCGATCACTGCTTGTTGCAGTTGCGGTTGGCGTCTGTGCTGACGTTGGAGTTGGTTCTCTGTTGCTTGGAGTTGTTCAAATCGAGCCATTAAACCAGCATGAGCACGATTCAGTTGACTTTGTAATGTGACTCGTTGTTGCAAAAGAGGAGCTACTTGTAGTTGCAACTGATCCATTTGAGCAAGACGGTTGCGTGCAGCCGCAAGTTGTGCTAGGGCAGCTTCGACTTCATCTGACTTGCTGAGAGTTTGCTGGAGTTCTTGCTGTTGTTGCTGTAAAGCCGCTAGTTGTGCTTCAGCGTGTTGTAATTGCCGTTCAATTTCGTTAATTTGTTTAGTAAGCTGCTGTTGCTTTTGTTGCTGTGCTTGTTGGGCGCGAGTGTGCTCTTCAAATTTAGCGCCCATTGCTTCTTCTTGAGATTGGAGAATTTGGTATTGATTGTACCCGGCTTTAATTTCAGCTTCTTGAGTTAAAAATTCTTCTAAAGAAGATAGTTGATTGTCAATTGCTGAGTGTTCTTGTTGAAGGCGATCGCAATCTTGAGTCAGATTTTGATACTGCTGCCTGACAAAGTTCAGTTGTTGCTCCCAGTTTTGTCGCTGGTGCTGGACAACTTGCAAACTTTGTAATTGAATATTCTCAAAAGCTTGTACTTGTTGCAGTTGATTGATTTGCCCTTCTAACTCGGCTTGTTTTTGGGCAGTTGCTTCACGCTGTTGCAGTTGAGATTTTAACGAATCCAAAAGGCGCTCTAACTCTTCCGCTCTTGCTTTAAACTGACGTGAGAGTTCTTTTGCCCGTTCTTCTAATTCGTCATACTGATTAAGTTTTAATAACTCTGCTAATATTTCCTTACGCTCACTCGGTCGCTTGAGCATAAATTCATCAGCACGACCTTGACGCAGGTATGCTGAATTGATGAAAGTGTCGTAATCTAACTTAATATGTTCTAAAATGAGATCTTGCGTTACCCTTATGCCTTTACCAGTCAGTGCGCGGAAACCTGTAGGCGTTTGTATTTGAAATTCTAGAGCACCATTTCCACCACGCGATCGCGTGCGAATCACTTTATATGTTTGCTGGTTTGCTTCAAAGATGAAATCAACTCTAACTTCTTTTGCACCTGTATGGATAACGTCATCTTCTGAAGGAGCTCTGCTTTCACCCCAAATTGCCCAGGTAATAGCTTCGAGTAGCGAAGATTTTCCCGCGCCATTGGAACCACAAATACAAGCCGTATGTAACCCACGAAAATCTAAAGTCGTGTCACAGTAACTGAGGAAGTTTTTGAGGGTGAGTTGGATTGGAATCATTGAGGATTAGGCACCACACCTTTTTTTTAGAAGTAACAGTACAAATGCTCTTATTGCTAGTTTAGCTAGGTTATTATCATGTTTATAGTCCTTAACACTCCAATTTTACGAATGTTAACAATATAGTGAGCAAATTTTTCTTATTAGGCAAACTTCTTTTACTGTCTTCGTGGAATATTTAATCTTTCATCAGGTTCTTTCCTCTTTCCTTGTGATAAACAATAAGTTTGTTTGATGCTTTAAACTCTTTATAATGTCAGGCAAAAAAGAAGACATGGGTATAAGGAGAAAGACGAGCAAAACACATAGAGTCACACAGGCAGGGAAATTTCTCTGATACCCCTTCTCAAATTCACCCCATCTTCCCCATTTTCCCTTACCTCTTATTTGCCTTTTACGGGTTTATTGGCTGGATTCACCCCTTCGGGGTTCGGCAGTCGCTCCTGGGGGAAACCCCCAAGACCGCGCTGCCTCACCGCAATGCACTGGCTCCTCTGCGCCTGGTGCGGTTCAAAAATAGATATTGTTCTGGCGGGAAGGAAGTAGTCTAAATTCCAGCGAAGAGGTAAAGAATTGTTACAGAAAGTTGACCTTTTCAGTAAAACGAGAAACTCATTTTGATTGTTAATTTGACAGCGCAAAACTAGAGATTTTGCACTTAGTAAACAGGACTTAGCAAGTAACATATGCAGACTCGTCGCAATATTTACAAGATATTAGAGAGTGGTGGCTCAGAAATTGCCGCGTATCGTAAGGGTGTGGAGGTGATGAAAGCCCGCTCCAATGCCAATCAAAACGATCCAACTGGATGGATATTCCAGGCAAACATGCACGGGACTTCACTAAGAAATCCGACCTTTAATCAATTTTGGAATCAATGTCAGCACGGAAGCTTTTTCTTCTTGTCTTGGCATCGAATGTATATTTACTTTTTCGAGCGAATTGTCCGAGCTGCTTCAGGAGATTCTAACTTTTCACTTCCCTACTGGAATTATTCTGAGCGAAATCAGAGTGTTTTACCAGAGCCGTTTCGCATTCCTGCAGATAGTTCAAATACGTTGTATGTGAGTCAGCGGAGAAACCAAATCAATCAAGGGCAACCACTACCAGCAAACTCGGTTGAGTATAGAACTGCATTAAGCTACGTAAATTTCTTTTCTGATATAGGTTCTTTGGCTCCTTCCTTTGGTGGAGGCGTAGTGCCTGGGCCAATGCAATTTGCTAATCCTAATGTTAGAGGGCAACTGGAAAACCAGCCTCACAATGTCATTCATACGGTTATAGGAGGAGCAGGTTGGATGAGCGATCCTTTGTTAGCTGCTCGTGACCCAATTTTCTGGCTACATCACTCCAACATTGATCGATTATGGGAGCAGTGGTTGAACCAAGGTCAAGGTCGTTCTAATCCAGTCAATAATTCAACATGGATAAATACTAAGTTCGTCTTCTTTAATGAAAACGGTCAAAAACAGGAAATGTCAGGTAAAGATATCTTAGACACAGCTTCACAGTTAAATTATATTTACGACGATAAGCCGATGACTCCACCTCCCCCACCACCTACCGTGTCATTTGTTGCACCACGCTCAACTCAGCCTGAGTTTCTTGGATCTACGCCAGAAGGAAAAGTTATTCAGCTGACAACAAATGCAGCTGAGTTTTCAATTTCTCCCGTTGCCCAAAGAGCAGCATTCACTGCCTTACCGGTGGAAAACCAGAGAGTTATGCTTGTATTTGAAGGCATTGAATATGAAAAGCCGCCTGGCGTGAATTATGAGGTATACCTCAATCTCCCGGATGATAACTCAGCACCGAAACAAGAGAATTATGTTGGAACCATAGGGTTGTTCGCAATGGAACCTCATAATCACTCACATGCTGAAGAGCACTCTGGACACGACGAACACATGGCTCACGAGCATGGCAACCATGACACTGGTGAGAAGCATCCAAAACCGACAGTTGTTTTGGAAGCAACTAAGGTTGTGGAGGCGCTACAAAAACAAGGTAAATGGTCTGGTCAATTCCGGATCAGCCTAGTGACGACCTATCAAGACAAGCCACTTTCCGAAGTGCGCTTCCAGAAAATTTCTGTTTATACTTTCTAACTTGAAGAGTAAAGGTGGAGACTAAAATTGTCTTCACCTTTGTTCTTAGCTTTCTAGGAAAGTAATAAGCTTTTTCCTTTTCTTTTCGTCAACCAAAGATGTATTAGTCTAAAAATTTACCATTCCAATAACAAAAGAATACAATAGAAACAAGAGATTAGATTCAGCTTATCGTTACTTATTGCTGAATATACATCGTCGGACACATAGGATGTAAAAACATTTAGGAACTATTTCACAAGATTTGCGTCATATATATCCTTCGTTACTTTTCATAAGTGCAGATGAACGGTATAAGAATTAAAGAGGAACAATTGCATCTTTTTACCGTCACACTAGTCACTTTTCACTCGGAATATGCCTACTGACAGGTTTAAAAAGAGCCAGAAACAATCTCAGTAACAGCACGTCTCATACATTAAGAACTCATACATTAAGAAAAAGAACAAAAGGACTTTACTATGAGTCAATTTCATCGTTGGAAATCTGGAGCAGCCGGACTCATGGCAATGGCAATAACAACAGGTACTATTGCACCCATGTTTATGTTTGCTCCTGCTTCTGCACAAAGCATCTTTCGTGGTCAAGGAAGCCAAACACCATCAGGAAGAATTTCAATTCCTGCTGGATTTACAGTGCCAATGACATATGACAAAGATAAAATTGTTGTCACTCCTGATGAAACGACACGTATAAAACTGAGAGTAGCAAAAAACCTTGTAGACAGTTCACGAAATGTGTTGATTCCTGAAGGAAGTGAAATTGAAGGACAATTGCAACCAACCACCAGAAATGGTCAAAAAGGTACTTATTTTGTCGCTCAAGACTTAATCCTTCCTAATGGTGAACGACAGTCTATTAATGCAACTTCTCGGGCTATTACCAGAAAGGAAACAATTAGTAAAGGAGGTAGAACAGATAAAATAGTGCAAGATGCTGCTATTGGTGCAGGTGCTGCTAGTGTGATTTCATTGATAACAGGCGATCGCAAAATTCAAGCGATTGAACCTATACTTGGTGCAGGTGCTGGTGCAGCAGCAAGTGTTCTACTCAGACGTAAAAACACTGAAGTTATCGTTATTGAACCCCAAAGAGGAGATTTGGATCTCACTCTACGCTCTAGTTTGTTTGTATCCCGTGGTTACTATTAGGCTTCTCCTAATTTAGGTCGTGAGTTCCATCTGTTTGCAATACAACTGCTCCAAAGGGGCAGGGTGCTTTACCCAACCGCCCTCACACTACCAAGGGGCTGCCAAAAGAGCAACCCCTCCTGTTTCACAGAAAACAAGATAAAGCAAGTCAGCAATTTTAAAGTTAAATCCGGAAGAAAACAACCTGCTAGTAAGTAGTCTCGCTTCTAGCTGTATGCAATTTCAATGCGTGACAGATAAGGATATTGCGCGTGATTGGGCAAAACCGCGATATTGCTTATTCTAATTTATGTAAATTTTATCATTTTTCTGCAACTATTTTATTGATCGCACGTCTTACGATTACATAGAAATCAGGAGCATCCCAATTTTCCAAAAGTCTTCGTCCGCCACGTTCAAAGCAGGGTGCCCAGAGGGCATAAGTAACGTAGTGAGTGTAAGCACCAGGAGGGTTTTCCTCCTGGTGGCGAAGAGCCTGAGTGCAAAGTGCAGGCTGAGCAGATACCCCAAGGGGGAACCCAAAGGGTAGAACAAAGCAATCATCCTTTGTGTGAATTTACACATTTGGGATGCTTCGGATAAATCGTTTTTATTGGCGAAACATTTAGGAAAATAAATAAACTAATGCGCATCTACCGTTGCGTATTTATTTGTTAAGACAGTCATGAGTCATTTGTTATTACAAATGACATAGATGGGACTGGTTATGAACTGAATAAAATTCAAACGTGAAAGAAGAAAGAAGTTATTTAGACTTCATTCTTTATCCTTTAATGACTCTTTTAGCTGAACAAAAGTATTAACCTAAACACTTTGTTTTGGAATAATGTCAGCAAAAAGTAGTCCATTTTACAAACAGAAAATAGCAGGTTGTGTGGGGAGTAAAAATATAATGTTTGGTCGCTTTCGTTGGCAATCTGGATGTGCTGCATTCATGGTTTTGGGCATAACTACAGGAACTATCGCACCTCTAGTGATACCCACAGCATCTTTTGCCCAAACAAATTTTACTGACGTTCAATCTAACTATTGGGCAGCAGAATTTATTGGACAACTGGCACAGCGAGGTATTATTGCTGGCTTTCCAGATGGCAGTTTCCGCCCAGAGGAACCAGTCACACGTGCTCAATTTGCTGCCATGATTGGCAAAGCTTTCCGAAAAACACCAGAACGGCAGGCAGTCGGATTTTACGATGTGCCAAGCAACTACTGGGCATCGAGTGCGATTGCGAATGCATACACCACTGGTTTTTTGTCTGGATATCCTGGCAATCGTTTCGAGCCTAACCAAAATATTCTCCGCGAACAGGTTTTAGTTTCTCTCTCTAACGGTTTAAATTACAACGTTAGCGGTAATACCGACAGCATCTTACAAAATTACAACGACGCTTCTAACATTTCTAGCTATGCCCGTAGCCCTATTGCTGCAGCTACAGAGAAGCAAATTGTTGTCAACTATCCTAATGCTAAATTCCTAAGTCCCAATACAACTGCAACTCGGGCACAAGTAGCAGCTTTTCTCTACCAAGCACTCGTGAGTTTCAATAAAGCCGCAACAATCAACTCAGCCTACATTGTAACTTTTGCCGAACCGACTCTATCAAAACCAGTAGGCGAACCGACTCCATCAAAACCAGTAGGCGAACCGACTCCATCAAAACCAGTCGCGGTGACAATTCCTGAAGGAACTGTTATTCCTATAAGGTATGAAAAAGCAGAAAAAATTCTTGTGACTAAGGATGAAACAGCTCCTTTAACTCTGACTGTGGCGCAAAATGTTGTCACTGATAAAGGAAATTTGCTCATTCCAGCAGGTAGTCAAGTAGTTGGTGAGCTTCGTCCCGTCAAAAATAAGGGTGGTTCTCAATTCGTTGCCCAAAAACTCGTTTTAACCAACAATGGTCAAGAGTATCCAATCAATGCGACTTCTGAAGTGATTACCAAGACTGAAACTATCAAAAAAGGCACCAATACACAAACAATTCTTAGGAATAGTGCACTTGGCGCAGGCGCAGCGGCGGCGGTTTCGCTTGTAACTGGCGATAAGGCTATTAGTGCTGGAGAAGTTCTGGGGGGGGCTGCTATTGGTGGATTGGTTGGTCTGTTCTTTGGTAAAAAGAGTGTTGAGTTAATCGCCATTGACCCAAACACTGACCTACAAATGACTATTGGTGAAAACTTTCAGATTTCGTTGAAATAGTTAGTAGTCAGGACTTGCCCTGAAACAAACTGACTGTTTAGAATCCTTGCGCATTCATTACAGGGAAAGTCTGGCTTGTCCGGAATGCCTAAGTTAAAAGTATCACTTTTAACTCAATACTAACAATGAGCAACAGGTAACCAAATAATAAAAGTCGTTCCTGGTGCATCAGGTGATGATCTAAGCAAAGTCACAGCAGGGCTAAAAACTTGTATTTCGCCCTGCATTTGTTGTATGAGCTGTTTGGCAATTGATAATCCTAATCCCGTGCCAGGAATTTCCGTTTGAGCTTGAACACCTCGGTAATGACGCTCTCCAAGATGCTGTAAATCTTGTGGTGGAATACCAGGACCAGTGTCACTGATGGCAATTCCCTGAAAATGAAGTTTTTCTTGTCTGGTCTGTATCAAAATCTTGCCGCCAGTGGGAGTGTATTTCAAAGCATTGTCAAGTATATTGCTGAGTACTTCTCGTAATGCTTTGGTGTTAGCGCGTACCAGAGGTAAGTTAGGGGGAATTTCGGATACGAGTTGCAAATTTCTTTCTTGAGCAATGGCTCTGGCTGATACTAACAATGGTTCCAATACATCTAGTACAGAACAATTAACTTCTTTTTCTCCTGCACCGGGCAACAAGAGCGGGGCTATGAAGTCTTTTTGTAGATTTGCTTCCACAAGCACTTCTTTTTGCGGTAAAGTTAATGGTTCTAAATCTTCTGCACTCAAGTCAATAACTTCATCCAACTGTTGCAACAATTCTTTGAGGCGATCGCTTTCCCGCACAATACTAGTTGCGACCTCGCGGTTAGTATCGCCTGGTCGCAGTCGCTTCAGCAACAGTTTGCCAAAGGTACGCAATGCTGTTAACGGGTTACGAAGCTGATGCAATAAATTATCTAGTAAATCTTGCTGTTTTTCTTGAAAAATTTGTTGTTGCTGCAATTGCTGGTGCAACCATGCTCGACGCTGATCTAAAATACAAGCAAGGGATAGTGTTTGGGCAACTCGTTCTATTTGACTCCTTTCTTGTTCATTCCATACTCGGTCTTCTCTGACTGTGACGAGCAACCCCATCATCACATCTTCATGAACAAGAGGTAAAACAATTTGATCCGCTTTAAATAAATATTCTTCTTCCTCTGTTGAATGCGGTGGTGCTGTATCTCCTGTCGCAGTTTCTTGTGATGGGGCGGGAAAGTCCTCAGCTGCTTTCAATAACCGGAGGTTATTGCGATTGTGTTTCTCGTTGAACACATCACCGGTACGAGAATGCAGTGTTTTATCCAAGGTGACAGAGGCGGAACGATAGGAAGCCCAATTAGGATTTGAGATAGGTATTGAGGTGGGCAATACCAAAGCACTAGCTAAGTGCTGTTCCACTGCGGTTTCTGGATAAACTACCACAGGAATCAGCTTCGCTTCACTTGTCGAAGCCTCTATCAATTCTTGCGTTAAATAAACAACGCTCAAAGATGCTTCCAGCCCTTGGGCTAACAGTGCCAATTGCTCTCGGCATAGAGCAACAAACTCAGAACTGGCAGACATTAACATTTCTCAGCCCTTGTTTAAAATGACAGACTATACGGACGAAAAGAAACAAAAGTTGGCTTTTCCTATTTAACAAAGCTTAACTGAATCTTGCAACTAACAGTTCGTTCCAACGAATTATATTGTTCAACGCTTCTGGTTTTTATACAAAAAAATAAATTAACTGGATTGTATCAAAAGGTTAAAAACTATTGAATTTTTGAACTAGAACTTTTATAATTACGACGGATTTTGTAGCTATCACTACAATCGATCGCTTGTTAGAGGAGGTAAGGAAGGTTGGCAAGGAGACGCAAGAGGAAGAGTCGTCGTCGCCAAGAAGGGCGGCGAATTTTAGAGCATGTGCCTCAATTTAGCATTGAAAGCGGTGAAGATAAGCCTGTGACAGCAGCTAGAAAATTCATTCAAGCTGAGGGGATCTTGCCACCGGCTTTGCTACTTGTAAAGCGAAACGAACACACAACAGACCGTTATTTCTGGGCTGAAAAGGGGCTGTTTGGAGCTCAATATGTTGAAGAAAATCACTTCTTATTTCCTAGCCTGAGGGTACTCGAACCTGCTCCAGGTCAGGAGTCACTGGCTGTTGCTAGTCGTTGAACTAACATATGGTGATCATAGAGTTTGAATTTAGCTCCTGACAACCATTAACAACCGAAATTGCTAGTTTTTTTTTAAGTTTCATTTTTTTTTAAGAATGTAGCTCACTTGCCAGTGTTAAGCTAGCAGTTTTGCCTTTAAGACTATCAACTTATACAAACTTTGTGTTTGTATAAGTTGAGTATTAGGTGTGAAAACGTACGTGGGAGTGAGGATACAGCGAACCTGTTCTGATCAAAGCTTTGGCACGTAGCTTCAAGCGAGATAGCTTTTTTCAACAACTTGTGGAGAAGAGCTACAGATCTGCAGTCGTTTTACCTCCTCTCTCTATTCCATTTCTTATTCTTAAAAGTTTTGACATTCCCAAGGCTGAATCCAAATGTTAGGCGTAGCCGCGCCGCAGGCGGCGACAGCGAAATTTGGATTCAGCCTTGGAATTTTAGGCTAAACCTCGTAACTTGCTCATGCAGCTTTGCAGCAGCATGAGTATAAGTCACCGATCCTAAGCGCGTGACTTCGGGACTAGTCGTCCCTAGCTTGTTTTACAAGATTTGAGATGTTAATCGCTTCAAAGATTAAACAACTTTATAGAGCCAGAGTGCTTCTGTTGGCAACATTCTACAGTTTTCTGTAGCCTTATATTGAATTAATATTAAAGCCAATAGTTTATCTGATGCTATACAAATAATGGCAAGACAAGAGTCTAGCATCAGGGTAGTTGCTGAGGGGGGGTGGCTTTTATCTATCGCTTACTTGGGAAGAGTTTTTAGCCAGCCGTCCTCATAACAGCTATTGGGAACTTTTTAATCCTAATGTCCTTTGTAACTCAATGATTTCATCTCGATGGGCTGTTAGTGTTACTTGAGTTGGAGAGTGTTGGTTGCTTTGGGCTGCTTCTACCTTCAGCGACACCTTTTCAAGTTTGCCAGCTTTGTACCAATAAAAAACACCACTCAAAGGTGAGAGCAGCACCATCCCAAGAAAAACTGTACTTAGGTTGGGAAAAATTAGTGACAAAACCAATGATAGACACAGAAGACCAATACCTGCTAAAACTGTTAAAAACACAGCTAAAAACCAGCTTGGTCTAACAATGCCTTCAAAAGTTACCTGGTTTTGTATCGGGTCGACCGCTGCTACTCGGTAAGACCGTGTTTGAAAATACTCCCTTAATTGAGGCATTAAAGTAGCTTCATCTTGCTCGCAAACCAGTTGTGTGGTTTTTGTACGATCTTTGGTAGAGGCACGAATAAAGAAAAATAGCCCAACCGATAATAAAAAAGTGAGCAGCAACGTGGATGCTAGAGTAGCAGTATCCATAAACTAAATTATGAGTGTTTCACAGGAGGTGATTTATTCATTATGAATTATTCGTTAACTTATTCTCCCACTTATGTACTGTTGCCACAAACGAGCTAAATCCTGTGCTTTAAATTGCCATTCTGGAGAGACTTGGTACATTCGCCTTGGACGTCCCCGTCCTTCTAGCTTTTTCCAATATCCAGTAATTGCTTTCTGGTCTTCAAGAAATTTAATCGCACTGTAAAGCACAGTATCTGAAAGCCGATAGGTTGGATATTCAGTTTCCAGTCGTTGGATCAACTCCGTTCCATAGGATTCGCTTTGTGACAAAAGGTACACTATATAACAAACAGCGAGTTCCTGACAAAGGTAAGTTGGCGGAGGATTTTCAAAGAAGTGATATATATCCTCAAGTTTCATGGTTAATGAATGACGAAAAATGCCTAAGGGTCAAGCTGACAATCAGAAAAAAACAGTATATAATACTACACTCCATCAATGAGTACATAGCACTGTTTAGGCCGGATCACCAAAGGGTAAAAATAACATGAGACAGATTTCACACTTATTGATAGTGGAACCGATGCACCAACTATAGGGATACAAATTTTTGTATCTCTACCCAAGCTTCTGACATTGTATTGAGGAGCGATTTAACAACGGTTATGCTGCAATCGAAGAGTGTTAAGTAATGCCAAGGGCATAAGGATTGCTTAAGCATAAAATACCGTCTAAGCAATTTTAAAGGGAAAATGCGGTATTTATGTAAAACTTAATCAAAACTTTGCTAGACAGTAATTTTCCTAGAATTTTTGCTAAAAAATTAGGCAAAATATCATATTTTTTTCAAGCATTGTGAATAGTGGACACACTAAAAAAAGTTTAAAGTACGGAATTTATTTACTAAAAATATTTTTATCACACTTACTAAGTATGATAGTAAATTTATCAAGCCCTCAGCACAAATGGTGATCAGTATGTCAGATTCGTCTACACTCCGGGCAATTGCCCAAGTATTTCGCCTTACAGGATGGGTTAGCTTCTGGATTCAATTAGTGCTAGGTGTTGTTTCTGGGGTTATTTTGCTGTTCGCAGTATTTAGTCAGAGAGGTGCCAATACTAGTAGTAACCCTGGAACTGGGTTTGGCGCTATTTTTGCCGTTGCTGGGCTTGTTGCCTTAGCAGTAGGTATATATATAGCGTTCCGTTACACTAGACTTGGCAATCGACTAGAATCCTCAAATCTTAACAACCGCCCGCGCAAAGCTGAAACTGTTCAAGTTGTACGCTTTGCGATTGTGGTGCATTTAGTGGGAATGCTGGTGACTCTCTTAGGGGCGCAAATAATTGTTGGGACTCTAGTCACAAAGTCATTGACTTTACCGCAATTAGGTGCTGGAGTAATCACCCAGATCGACCCTAGCCGGAGTATCCAACCCTTAGACATGTTTGTTGTCCAGGCAAACACGAATACGGTTACAGCCCATTTTGGGGGGCTTGTCGCGTCAATTTGGATACTCTACCGCATCTCCAAACCTCAGTCTGAGCGTAGTTCCTAGTTGATCATTAGTTGTTTACTTTGGATTGCTGGAATGACCAACTACTAATTATTTGAAGAATTTCGCAAAAATTTTTACCAGAATTTTGCGAAAGTGAAAGTGCTTAAGTTGAATATTACTACAGAGTGACTTAGATAACCATCTTGGTTTTGGGTGATATCAAAGTACACAAAAAAACTAAATTAAAGTTTTTCTATACAAATCTTATGAAAAATCATCAAACATGGACATTTGCCGTACAAGTTTTCTTTAGTACTGTAGTGCTTGGGTTGTGTACTTTCAAGCTGATTGCTAATAAACCTCAGGACAACCAAGCGCTTTACTGGGGTGGGTTAACAGGCATACTTGGGTATTGGTTACCTGCACCGACAAATTCTAAAAATGAAGAGCAACAATATTTGCTGAGGAGTCAGTACAATTACAACAAGACAACCGAAAATGGTCTAGTTGAGCAGTCAGAAAAAAGTCATCAGGCTGTTGCTATAACTAAGACAGATGAATGATCTCAACCTCTCACGCTTCGCTATAAAACCGTTAGCAACAGCCTTAAGAAATATCATTCACTCTGTTAAGCGTTAAGCGTTAAGCGTTTTTCTTCAGAGAAGCTATGAACTAAAGAGGTGTTGGCAACTTCACTTTCTCTTCATAGATCACTGACTTTTCGCTGCTATTTAGCTTTTGCAGTTGTCACCAGTCGGAAGTACTATATTTTGAAGTGTTAACTGTAAAGAAAATACTAGGCTAAAAACTAGGATAGATCTGTGCTGGACATTAAGTTAATAAGGGAAAATCCACAATTGGTTCAGGAACGGTTGAAGACTCGTGGTGGTCACTACGATATTCAGCCGCTTTTGGAGTTGGATAAACAACAACGTGAATTGGAAGCGAAGCGAAATCAACTGCAAGCACGCAGTAACGAAATTGCAAAATTAATTCCGGAAAAGATAAAATCTGGTTGCAACCCCAAAGGACCAGAAATTCAAGCGTTGCGTGATGAAGGTAGTTCTGTCAAAGCTGAGATTGGCACACTGGAACCTGAAGAAAAAGACCTCTCTGGCAAAATCGAAGAACTTTTACTCACACTTCCTAATTTACCAAGCGACTCCACACCTGTTGGTAAAAGTGAGGAAGATAACCCAGAAGTGCGTCGTTGGGGTGATGAGTATCTTCCCCAAAACCCAAACATTATTCCTCACTGGGAAATTGGCGAGAAGTTGGGTATTCTTAATGTTGAGCGAGCTGTAAAAGTCGCACAAAGTCGCTTTATCACCCTTATAGGTGCTGGTGCCAAGTTGGAGAGAGCATTAATCCAATTTATGCTTGATCGCCAGATAGCTGCAGGGTATGTGGAAGTCATTCCCCCATTTTTGATTAATACGGAGTCTATGACAGCTACGGGTCAATTGCCCAAGTTTGCTGAAGAAAGCTTTAAGTGTGCGGCGGATGATTTGTGGCTTACCCCTACGGCGGAGGTTCCTGTAACGAACCTCTATCGTGGTGAAACTCTAAATTTTGAAGATTTGCCTATTTACCACTGTGCTTATACTCCCTGTTTTCGCCGAGAAGCTGGGAGTTATGGACGCGATATGCGGGGACTGATTCGACTGCATCAATTCAACAAAGTTGAACTCGTGAAATTTGTCCATCCCAGCACTTCTAGTGAGGAACTGGAAAAATTGCTAAGCAATGCAGAAGCAATTTTACAGGCGTTGCAGCTACCTTACCGAGTCATAGAATTATGTACTGGGGATATAGGATTTCACTCGGCGAAAACCTACGATATTGAGGTTTGGCTTCCTTCTTCTGGAAAGTACCGAGAAATTTCCAGTTGTTCCAATTTTTTGGACTATCAAGCGCGACGCGGGCAAATTCGCTTCAAAGAAAGTGGAAAGAAAGGAACTCAGTTCGTGCACACTCTCAATGGTTCAGGACTGGCTGTGGGACGTACAATGGCTGCGATTTTAGAAAACTATCAACAAGAGGATCGAACGGTGCGGATACCAGAAGCGCTGCAACCTTACATGGGACGTGAAGTATTGTGATTTGAGGGGCTTAGTTCCCTCCTTAAAAAGGAGGGCTAGGTAAACAACACCGATTGTGTTGTGAATACGGGAGTATCGATTAACTCGTAATTCGTAATGATTATAAATTACGAATTACTATTTAGTTTTACTATTCCTCAATTTGACCGACACGACGAATATTGATAATATCGCTCAGTTTTTTGATTTGAGTAAATATCTGTTCGAGTTGTGGTCGATCGCGTATCTCAATACCCAAGTCCATCAATGCTGGTTGACCATTAGCTGTTTTTACCTGAGCATGACGTACGTTGATCCCGTGGTCACTTAAGCGTGAGAGAATATCTTTTAGAATTCCTACGCGGTCGAGAGCCTCAATTTGAATATTCACAGGATAAGTCGTAGGACGAGTGTAGATTTCGCCTGCTGAGTTCCAATGGACTGGTACTAGGCGATCGCACTCTACATTCTCTAAATTCTGACATCCCTGGCGATGAATCGAAATGCCTCTACCTCGTGTGACAACACCAATAATCGGTTCTCCTGGAAGAGGAGTACAACACTTAGCCAGATAATGCACTAATCCTTCTACCCCAACTATCGGTGAGTCAGTTGTGCGTGAGGTTGCAGGAGTTAGATCCCGTAAACCTTTGTTTGTTGAGGTGAGTTCTTTCGTGGGAACTGGAGGTGCATCTGCAACTGGTTGTTGCGCTTTTACGACTTCTCGCCAACGGTTGAGTACTAAATTCAGTGTCACTTCACCATAACCCAAAGCCGCGAGTAAATCTTCCATAGAATGATAATTACATCGCTCTGCTACTATCTGCATGGGTTGCGACTTAATCAGGTTTTCAAAACCTGATCTCCCCAATTCTTTTTCCAACAATTCCCGCCCACGGGCAATATTTTCTTCCCGGCGCGATCGCTTGTACCACTGCCTAATCCGATTTTTCGCCGCCGAAGTTCTGACAAAATTTAACCAATCCAAACTGGGATGACCGTTCTTTTGCGTCAGAATCTCTACAATATCACCATTTTGCAGTCGTGTTGAAAGTGGCACCATCCGCCCATTTACCTTTGCACCTGCACAGTGGTTTCCAACTTCTGTGTGAATGCGATAGGCAAAATCTACGGTTGTGGAACCAGGATTTAAAGCAACCAAATCTCCCTTGGGCGTGAAAACATAAACGTCATCTTCAAATAAATTATCTTTGATGCTTTCCAAATATTCTTGAGCATCCTTAAGATCATTCTGCCATTCCAGCAGCTGCCGCAACCAGGTAAACTTCTCATCTGATGGTGCCCAGTGGATAATGTTGGAGCCTCCTGTTTCTTTATACTTCCAGTGAGCTGCAATTCCATATTCGGCAACATGGTGCATTTCCAATGTTCTGATTTGCACTTCCAGAGGACGACCCCACGGACCTATAACTCCAGTATGCAACGATTGGTAGCGGTTAGGTTTAGGTAAGCCTATGTAATCCTTGAATCTACCAGGGATTGGACGGCAAGCATCATGAACTATCGCTAAAGCCCGGTAACATTCCTCATTGCTATTGACAATAATCCTGAGTGCTGCTAAATCGTAAATTTCGTGAAACTCTTTGTTTTGCCTCTGCATCTTCTGGTAGATGCTGTAGAGGTGCTTCGGACGTCCACTCATGTCCAGACACTTGATCCCCGCTTCCTCTACGCGACTCCGTAGAGTTTCGGCAATTTTTGTTAATCTCTCTTCCCGCGCTGTTCGTTTTTCAGCGACATACTCCTGCATTTGCCGATAAGCATCTGGTTCTAAGTACTTAAAAGCTAAATCTTCCAGTTCCCATTTTATGCGCCAAATCCCCAAGCGATTAGCCAGGGGAGCAAAAATTTCTCGTGTTTCCAAAGCAATTGCGCGGCGTTTTTCATCACGAAGGAATTCCAAAGTCCGCATATTGTGGAGACGATCTGCTAACTTCACCACAATCACTCGGATATCTTGCGCCATAGCCAGAAACATTCTGCGAAAGTTCTCTGCTTGGCTTTCGGTTTTACTTTTGAAATTAATTTTAGAAAGCTTTGTCACACCTTCTACTAACAGACCCACTTCTTTACCGAAGCGCTGCTCTATCTCTTCAATTGTGACATCTGTATCTTCCACTATATCATGGAGGAAGCCAGCTGCTATCATGTCAGCACTGCCCCCTAAGTCTCTCAAGATTCCAGCAACAGCCACAGGATGACAAATGTATGGTTCTCCTGACTTACGGTACTGACCCTCATGCAACTGATAAGCAAATTCAAATGCTTGACGAATTAAAGCCATGTCGCTTTGCCTTCGGCCATCTTCAGTTTCTGTGCCTACTACTGTATATGACCCATTTAGGCAAGTCTGTAGCCATTCTGGGAGAGTAACATCAATTCTGGAAGTTAGTACAGTGCTGCTCATAGAAAGAATCGGGGGTGGCTAGGTAGTTGATAGTAAAGTGAGAAATTGGATGAACAAACTCTTACTGACACTTGCGCTTTCGTCCTTCTGTGCGGAGTTGATTCCCCAAGGCAAAGAGTGCAAATTATCCAGTACGAGTGTCTAACATCATAAAGTCGGTAAAATCGATGAAATGCCAAATCCAGCCCCAATTTTCAGATGAGACAACAGATTCGGAAATAAAAATTAACAAAGTTTGGTCTATTTGAAAAGTTTCTTGACATTACCTTGACTTTAATAGTATCTCAAGAAGAACTTAGATGTCTCTAACTCGCGATAAATATCACGCATTAAAGGAATTGCTGAAACAATTGCATTCGGATGTCATGACTACCAAAGTAGATACATCCGAAGTAGCGCAGCGTGTCAGATCCTTGCAACAATTTTTTCAGCAACAGATTGTCCCTTTAGTTAATCTGGACACAAACAGCAACGATGAGGGTCAGTTACAGTCAAATCAGACGGAAATGAGTAAGCAGCTACGGCTGTTGGAAATAGATGTCATGTTTTTCCAAGGAGCGCGGCAAGCTTCCACTGCCAAGAGTAGGCTTGATGCCATAGGCGATCGCCTGACTACTCTCATCAAATACTGTAATGCCATATTGCAATAAATAGTACCAGAAGGACGAGCCGTAACCTATGAAAAAATGACAAATTAAAATTAAAAATTGAAACTTAAAAATATTGAACTTTTTTTAAACTCTTCTCATGGAAATTTGTTGAGGTTTTGTAGTCATCTTTACATATTTCCTTGGCACAATTCGTTGTAAATAGCGTCAAAAGTCAAGAATCCTTAAAATTTGAAAATTCGACTGATAAAAAACTTAAAACTTACTGAAGCAAAATTAAGTATCAAATATTTCTATCCGAGCAATAAAGAAAAGTGATAAACCTCGTGATTTATCCGTATACTCATTGCAATTATTGGTGCGTTCTCAGTTATATTGTTGTTTTTAAAAGTTACTCTGGTAATAATCCTGACATATGTCATGTCATCACAAAAGCTGATAGCTGATATCTGATAGCGTAATTATGAGTGAAGCCTTATTTTGTATTGAAAATTTGCGAGTTGCTTATCCTCATCGCAGCGACGAAGAAGCCCAGTGGGCAGTAGATGGTGTGTCTTTCATCCTGCAACCAGGGGAAAGAATGGGATTGGTTGGAGAATCAGGCTGCGGTAAGTCAACTCTAGGACGCGCAGCAATGCGGTTACTACCAGCCTCAAGTCAAATTGAGGGACGAGTGACATTTCAAGGGCGTTCGGTATTTGAGATGACGCCAGAACAGTTGCGTAAATTCCGAGGAGAAGCAGTTGCGCTGATATTCCAAGATCCCATGACGCGCCTTGATCCATTGATGAGCATTGGCAATCACTGTTTAGAAACATTAAAAGCTCACTCACCGCAATTGTCCAGCAAACAAGCCAAAGAAAAAGCTATTGCCACTTTAGAAAAGGTTAAAATTCCTGCCAGTCGTTGGAGTCAGTATCCCCACGAGTTTAGCGGTGGAATGCGTCAGAGGGTAGCGATCGCCCTAGCCTTGCTTCTGTCCCCCAAGTTAATTGTCGCCGATGAACCCACTACAAGTTTGGATGTCACAGTTTCCGCCCAAATCTTGCAGGAACTCACACGGCTGTGTGGTGAAGAAAACATGGCGCTGCTGTTAATTTCTCACGATTTGGCTCTTGTTGCCGAGTATTGCGATCGCATTGGCGTTATGTACAACGGCAAAATGGTTGAAACGGGTTCTTCCCAGGCTGTGTTCCAGAATCCTCAACACGAATATACACAGTCTCTCCTCAAAGCAGCTTTGCATATTCAGACAGTTGATGAAGTATGGGAGCAGGGAGTAGAAAGCAGGGAGCAGGGAGCAAGATTTTCCCCATCACAAGCTCAATCACCGATTTTGCGCGTCCTAGAATTACAACAGCATTACACCTTAGAACCCAACTTTGTAGAGCGATTGTTAAAACGGCAAAATCAGACGATTAAAGCAGTGGATGGAATCAACCTAGAACTCTATCCAGGAGAAATTCTGGGATTAGTTGGGGAGTCAGGTTGCGGAAAGAGTACACTATCACGGACAATATTGCAACTTATTCGTCCCACAGCAGGTAAAGTCGAGTTTTTGGGAAAAAATTTAACAAATTTATCGCGCCAACAAGTTCGTGCGTCTAGGCGGCAAATGCAAATGGTCTTTCAAGATCCCCATGCTTGCTTAAATCCAGCGATGACGGTAGGACAAAGTATAGCTGACCCCTTGCTAATTCACAAGCTAGCCGATCCAGCGAACGCAAAACAACAGGTGCTGTCGATGCTGGAAAAAGTAGGGTTAAAACCACCCCAAGTTTATTATGAGCGTTATCCGTCGGATTTATCTGGGGGACAGCAGCAAAGAGTGGCGATCGCGCGTGCTTTAATTACTCGTCCTAAACTGCTCATTTGTGATGAACCAGTAAGTATGTTAGATGCTAGCGTGCAGTCGCAAGTTTTAGATTTGATGCTGGAGTTGAAAGAGGAATTTGAGTTAACGTATTTGTTTATTACTCATGACTTGTGGTTAGCGCGGTTTTTGTGCGATCGGATTGCAGTCATGAATAGTGGGAAAATAGTAGAAATTGGTCCCACCAAACAGATTTTTACCAATCCCCAACATCCTTACACGAAAACACTGCTTGCAGCAGCCCCTCTGTTAGGGCGAGCATAATCCAGTACTAATTTATAAGCAAGACTGCTGAGCTATTAACACTCAGCAGTCAAGAACAGTAAAATTGATATTTTGGTGGTTTACATCACGCCTTGGAATTCTCCACTAATTGCCCAAGCTGTATTCTGAGTTCTTCAATTTGGGCATTTCTACACTCGAACCATGTAGCTCAACAAATCTATTAAAAAGCCACATGGTTTCGTGATTAGACTGCCTATCTTTCTTGATTAAACTGCCTATGTTTCTCTGAGCTAATTTTTGTAAATAAGGCAAATCTTCAATCAATGTCAAACAAGAAGCAATGTGCAATATAATTTGCAATATAGGTTTTGGCCACTCTAAATCGCTGTAGATATCAATCAAGAAATGATGAGAATTTTCTGTTGATGGGTAGGCATAAAACATAACAGTTATTCTTTTGTTTCTGTAAACTGGAATACTCAGTTCTACAGTGTATGGAGTATGCAGTATTAAATCCACCTCAACGATTGGCTGTCTCCAAATTCTTAAAATATTAATTGGAGACTCTAAGAGAGTTTGAAATGCGATTATCCCACCAAGAGATGTGGATTGGATACTACTAACTTGAAGGATTCTCAAGTTATTCAGACTGAATTTATGAATAGTTTCCAAATGTTTCAGATTCAATAGATGGTAAATTTGGCAGACATAGGGAAACGGTAAAATATATTCCTGGCTAATGATATGTCGCTTTTTTAAGTCAAAATTGTTGACTTTAGTCGGATGTAGATAAAACTGCTCTATATAATTTTGAACACTATCTACATCATTAAGATCAAAGCTCTGCTCTGGTTTTAAAAACAGCCAACTCAAGAAAAAGAATGAAGCTGTGAATATTTGTATGATTTCTACTACAGATAAATATCCATCAGCCAGGGCAGTGATACTTCTATCACTAATCCCAAAAAGAAAAGAAGGTATCCCAAAGAACCAAATCCCATTTTTTAGCCTTAATATAAAGAAGGCAACATCTATTTGTATGGAATTATGGTTTTTCTTGGTATTACTACCGTTATCTGGAACAATATTAACAGACATAGGATTTATAAAACTGATAATTCACTACATAGAGAGAGATAATACCAGTTAAAAAAAGAATGTAACAAATGAACCCAAAACTCCTCCCTAACCCTATCCAATAGTTGCGAAGAGTGCGCTTTCTTCGCGGGTGGGGCATCTGTCGCAAACATTTTTTAAAATGGTATAACTTTGGCGTTGTTTATAGGTTCTTAAAAGTTAATATAACTTATATTTCCCTTAAGTTGCAAATCTTAACACTGATATTTTGTCTGAATTTAATGAAGATTAAATTTTTGTTTCCAGGGATACTATAAAAGTCATCTTTAATCGATTTATACTTTCGTCTTTAATCAGACAAGTCTATTCAAGCTACATCATAATTTAACTGCAATAACTCGAATACGTTTATAATCTGCAAACCAAGTATTATTTTTGTATAAACTTGGACGCAACTGATTTTCTATATCGACTAAGATATTTCTTTGAGCATCAGTAGATAATCCACTAAATAAGCTATCTGCAAACATTTTGAGCCAGTTTTTCAGACCCTGTTCTCCATCTTCCAAAGGTGTGGGACGTTCAAAAAGAGTTGCATAAGTTAACTCAAAACCATGTTTTTCTAGCAAGCTTCCATATTCACCAATGCTAGGAAAGTACCAAGGATTTAATGCTGTATCAGTAGAAGAACCAGCTTTTTGTAAGGCGTTAAAAAGAGCACTAATAATGGCGTTTACATTCCCCTTGCCACCAAATTCAGCTACAAATCGCCCACCAGATTTCAATGCCCTATTTATACCAACAACAACTTCTTCTGGTTCTTTAATCCAATGAAGTACGGCATTAGAGAAAATACTATCGAATTTCTCTGTATATGGTAAATTTTTGGCATCTACCACCTCAAAATCTAGCGGAGGATAATTCTTGCGAGCTTGTTCAATCATTGTAGGAGCGCTATCGATACCTATCACTTCTGCTCCTAGGCTGGCAATTTTATGAGTTAAATGACCTGTTCCACAACCTAAGTCGAGAATACATTCTCCTGGTTTTGGAGATAGTAATTCTACTAAATTCGCAACAAGTTCAGATATAAAAGAATGCTTACTATCGTAGAGTTCTGCATTCCACTGATTTTTAAAATCAGCTGCTGTGCTGTCCATAAAAATACACCACCATGAAAATTTGAGTACGATGTATACATTTGCGAAAGCTTAGATGTGAGAATGCACCCATGTTCTGAATTCTTTCATTCTAGCGTTTTCACCTTTTTGAGAATCTAGCTGTATAAATTGCACTAATTTTTTGACAGGAAATGAGCCAAAAGCCAAACTTGTTTCAGATTCGATGTAACCAACCTCTGTCAAAATATGAATTGTTAGTTGACCATTAGCGAAACGCCAAACTTCCGGCACTTTCAGTTCAGCATAAACAGCCATCTTATCAATTGCTGAATGAGTTATATCAATCTCAAGCGCCAAGTCAGGCGGTGGATCAACTGTGAGGTCAATTTTTATTCTTCCTCGCATGACAGCTTCATTTTGAATATAAAAACATTCATCTGCTTCTTTACCAGCAGCCTTTGGTTTGGAACGCCAAGTTGTTGATTTCAACCCCAAAATTTCTAGTCCAAGTTCTTCACACAGAATAATTATTAGCCGTCCGAAAGTCCAACCATATCTTTCATGTTCTGGTAAAGACGTCATCAGTTCTAGAGTTCCTTGATAGTAAGTCATGCGGGGTATTGGACGTTGGGCAAAAATTTCCAATAGCTGCTCGTACATCTCCCAATTGACGTTATATAGAACCAGATGAGAACCTTCAATTGGTGGTGTGGTTGGGGTTAGGGTTTGAGTCATGTTTCATGCTTTGCGCTCATCTAAAGACAAATATAGTACAAATGCACGCTCATGGCTTCCACCTCACGATATGTTATAATTATATAGCAGTATACCCACTATCTACAAAAAGTACAGTTTCTGTTAAGTATGAAGATGCGTCTGATGCTAAAAACACAACCGGATCAATGAGTTCTTCTGGCTTACCACGACGAGCCATTGGTGTAAATGTAACAATCTGCTGCTGTTTTTCTGGTTGGGTTTGTTTTACATTAGCCCCACTCATGATATTTTCAAAATAACCAGGAGGAATCGCATTAACACGAATATTCTTCGATGCCCATTCCACTGCCATGACACGAGTGAGTTGGTTGATTCCTGCTTTTGCTGCACTGTAGGCAATAAGTCCTTTAATACCGATAACAGATGCTATTGAGGAAATGTTGATAATTGAACCACCATGATTTTGTTCCATCATTTGGATTGCAGCAAGCCCAGAACAATTGAAACAACCTTGCTAGAGTGACAAAAAAGCTGAACTTTGCCATATGACAGCCATGAGATTGAACAAAAATTCCAATGTTGCAGTTAAAGTCGAACAACTGCATAAATCCTTTGGAAACCTCAAGATTTTGAAAGGAATCTCTACTGAGATAAGACAAGGGCAAGTTGTAGCTATTATTGGTCCTTCTGGCTCGGGTAAGTCAACTTTTTTGCGTTGCATGAACTTACTTGAAGTTCCGACTGCTGGGAAGATTTACATCAATGGAGTTGACATTACTGGTCCAAAAACTAACATCATGAAGATTCGTGAGAATATCGGCATGGTGTTTCAACACTTCCATCTGTTTCCTCACATGACGACGCTGAAAAATGTTACGTATGCGCCAAAAAAAGTAAAGCAAGTTCCTGGAGTCAAGGCGCAAGAAGAGGGGTTAAAACTGTTAGAGAAGGTTGGTTTAAAGGATAAGGCGGATGTTTATCCCTCTAAGTTATCGGGAGGACAAAAACAACGGGTGGCGATCGCACGAGCCTTAGCAATGAAGCCAGAAATAATGTTGTTTGATGAACCCACCTCCGCCCTTGATCCAGAAATGGTGAAAGAGGTGTTGGAAGTCATCAAAGCTCTTACCCAAACAGGGATTACGATGGCTATTGTCACCCATGAAATGGGTTTTGCGCGGGAAGTGGCTGACAGAATTTTATTTTTAAATGAGGGATACTTAGTCGAAGATGCCCCACCTAAAGAGTTCTTTACCCACCCGAAGAACGAGCGCGCTCAGCAGTTCTTGGAAAAGATGCTGTAATTATAGCAGGGAACGCTTAACAGGGAATAGGGAACAGACTTTCAAGTCTCTTGGTGAACGTGTTTTCTCATTAGTTCGTGTCCTAATCTACCTGGCGACTGCTATGAGAGTTCAGTTAATTGAACTGCTAAGTTGAAATTTTCGTTCAACATTTATAGGACTCATATTTGACTTTTTCTCAACGAGGTACATTTGATATTGCCCTGTTAAGCGTTAAGCGTTAAGCGTTCCCTCCCTACGCAAACAATTTCACCAAATCAAACCGGATTTTTATAGTACTCAAACTGATCGCGCAGTTGTTCAACTGTCAAATTCCTCGTCCAATACTCTACCAAAGCATGACCAAAAGCCCAAGCGTTGCGATCTGGTGTAGCGGAGTTTTCTAGCAACAGTGGCCACAGGGAGACCAGGTCAAACTTGAGTGTGTTAGAATTACCAGGATTCAAGAGCGAGAAAAGGTCATATGCCATCTGTAGCTTACCAATGACAATGGGCGTTTGTTCCACTGGAATTTTATCTCCAAGCACATATGCCAAACTAGGCGCTCCGGTTGAGAAAGTGGAAAGAAACAGAAGCACAGGACTTTTGAGCAGTGCAGCCAGTCCTTGAGTTGTTGTCATTTGGAAGGTGTAATGTTCGATGATTTTGGCTGCAGCGACGGTACGGCTTTCTTGATCGCGCAAAAAACGGGCAAGACGCAGTTGCTTGGCTGGTGCGATCGCCTCCATCAATCCTAACGATAGCGCCTCTACTCCCCAAGCAGCTCGACTCGTTTTTATATCACTTGTCACCACAGGTAAAACTAGATTGCAAAACTCTCTGAGAGTTTCAGCACGATACTCGATCGCTTGGCGAATCGCAATTTCCTTGGGGCGATCGCCCGATTCCCAATCATAAGGAGGATTCCACTCACGTATAGGGCGCAGACGATCCACTTGAGTCACAATCGAAATTGTCGGTAAGTCTGTAATCTCCGCCTTCATATCTGTGAGGAAGTCCACATCCATTTGTAGGGCAGGATCAAGAGCAGGAGTAACTAACAGTAGCAAGTCGGCATTTTTCGCATAATCTAGCACTATCTTGCGGAAATCTCCACGGTTGACTTGTTCAAAACCTGGTGTATCCCAAAGCGTCAGCGCTTCTCCCGTTTGAACTTGCCAGTGATAATTCTGGATTTTATCAGTACTGGGTAACACATCAACGGCCGCTCGCTCTGCCTGAAATAAGGTGTTAATCAGGCTGCTTTTTCCAGAACCTGTTCGCCCTACCAGCAGAATATTGACAGGTTTTTGCTCAACAGCAACGGCGGGTTCTGCTTGGGCAAGGATGTCTCGGAGTGTTTGGGTTTTTGCCTGAGATGGAGTTGGTGTGGAAACGGGGGATTCTGAAATTGGGAGTTTGGTGCCACTGTAGAGGGCGATCGCCTGTCCTGATAAGTTCCTCAAAGCAGCTTGCCGTAGTAACTGGCTAAAATTCACCAGCAGTTGTTCAGTTGCTCGGTTACTAGAACGCTTACTCGCAAGTTTCGCCACTGCCGCCACAGGATTTAACAGCCACTGTGCCCAGTTCAAAGCTTGCAAAAGTTTACGAGCAGATGGCTCCAGTTTCTGGTATACTTCGTATGCTTCGTATGCTTGCCTAACACTCACCTGATTTAGGACGGGTGATAACTTTTGCATCCACTGGTCGAGGTCATCCACTGTTCCCCGAATCAACGCGTAAGCTTGGGGAATGTAAATGTTGAGCAGGGGATACTTGACTTCGGGATAGTAGATTTGGGCGATCGCAGTCACAAGTTCCTGACACCGCTGCCAAAAAGTTAGCCAGTCTTCCCAAATTGGGCGATCGTTCTGTGATTTTTTAAGGATGTCTTGCAGTGCTGCATCTGCTTGACTGGTGGCGTCACTTCCTGTTGGTAATACTGTTGTCTCGTCTGATGTATTGTCTGAAAAGTCCAGTTCTTTACTGACTTGTGCGACAACGGCTTCCATTTGCCCTACGACAGGTTGAGTCCATCGAACCAGTAGCCAACGCCAGCCAACGAAGACGAGGATAAACACGCCCCAAATCCAATTAATGCGCCACTCGTGGATTTGCAACCCTGCGGATATCAGCAAGAAGCTGATAATTGTTACCAGCGGTAGTGCTAAGACGATCCACTGCCATACTTTTAACCGTATCATGTTATTCAGTTATCAGTTATCAGTTATCAGTTATCAGTAGTTGTAGTTGTAGGTTGGGTTGAACGGAGTGAAACCCAACACTAAGCATGATTATAGATGTTGGGTTTCGTTTGATGGCATTTAGAATTGCGATCGCCCTGTACGCTTACAATGGGGGTGATAGAGATGAATGTACTCATGAGCATCATTATCCCTGATGAGATTTTAACTACAACCCGCATGACTGACGCTGAAATGAGGCAGGAAATTGCAGTCATGTTATTTCACAAGGAAAAGCTTACCCTTGCTCAAGCGAGTCGGTTTGCTCTGATGAACCGCATTGCATTTCAACACTTACTAGCAAGTCGTCAAATTCCAGTGCATTATGATAAAGTAATGTAAATAAATCTAGACAGCTAATATTTATGACAGTATACTCTCAAAGATGTAATATTGATTTATTGACAAAATTTATGATATATGATTTAAGATAACTTTTTTAAATATAAATTTTTTCTAAAGCCAGCGTTAAATATATGACACTTATATATTTTTGATTTCAATTTTTATAAGAAGCAGTTTTGCTTTACCAAATAATCACGGACAAAAATTTCAGCAATCCGTTTGCAAAAGTGACTATCGGAAATTCATGTCTGTTGTTTAGTTTTTTTTTCTTTACACTCATACACCTCTTCAAGTATGAAATTATTTGATTTCAGCTAAAGGGAAAAAAGGCAGAACAATATGAGCAATCAAATAAACAATATACCTCCTGTTGATTTAGTAATCGTCATCGATACTAGTCCTTCGATGAAAGATGAAGCACAGGCTCTTAGTGATGCGGCTTCTGCTGCAATTACAGCCGCTAATTCTAGTTGTCCTTCAGATTTAAGAGTAGCTTGGTTTGGTATCGAAGGTACTTGGAAAGGGACAAATTTTGACCAAACCATCAGAGCTTATCTGACACAAAATTGTAAAATATCTGAATCCAAACTCCGGGGGAGAAAAAGAGGAGAATTAAAGTCAGCAGGAGCGCAAGAAGATGCAGCTCGTGCCATTGAAGATGTCTGCAATTATTTTGATTGGCGTGAGGGTGCAGCCAGAGCAATCTTTTACCTTGGGGATGAAGCTTTAGATGAAGGTGGGGGAAGAACGCAGCAAAAAGATATAGAAGCTGCTAATTTAGCTATCCAAAAAGCTAAAGGAGCAGGAGTTACTGTTCATACCTACTTTGGCACTTCCAAAAGTAGATATCGACAAAGTATTGCCACAGAATATGACAGGGTTGCCACCGAAACAGGGGGACAAGCTTTCACTGAAAAAGATACTATTAAAGGCTTTAGTTCAGTATTAGAAAAAGTCATTTGTGGTAGTCGCACTGCGAAAAGGCCAAAGCTGAAACCAGGAGCAGTTGATAGCAAAGATCTTGTAGAAGAAACTCAATTAGTGACAGAAATTCCATCTAGTATTGGCATCCTAGAATCCCCAATAGTCATAACTAACTCTAAACCATTATCTATCCCTGACGATCAAGAATCTGTTAACCAAGAGTCTGTTAAACCCGAACTGACCGAACCTTCGCCAACAAATAAAAAGAAACG
>NZ_JCACKO010000014.1:37005-56434 GCF_059505445.1 Brasilonema angustatum
AGAGTCTGTTAAACCCGAACTGACCGAACCTTCGCCAACAAATAAAAAGAAACGAAACGAAGAGTCTGTTAAACCCGAACTGACCGAACCTTCGCCAACAAATAAAAAGAAACGATTAGTGGTTTGTTGTGATGGAACTTGGGAGCGATTGGACAGTTTCTATCCGACAAATGTGGTCAAGTTTGCCCGGTCAATTAAATATACGGCGGACGATCAAACACCGCAGATGGTTTACTATTTATCGGAACCTGGCACGGTAGAAGATGATGATGATTTAATTAACAAATTAGGCGGTGGTGCCTTTGGCTGGGGAATTCAGCGAATTATCAGTGATGCCTATCGCTTTTTATGTATGAATTACAATGTAGATTCTCAAGATGAAATTTATCTAGTGGGTTTCAGTCGTGGTGCTTATGCCGTTCGTTGTCTAGCGGGAATGATCTACAAATGTGGTTTATTAAAGCGTTCTAAGATCCGAGAAATTGCTAAAGCCTATCATCTATATCGAGATCCTAACATTCGGCCGAGTGATCCCAAGGCACAACAATTTCGTAAGGATAATGCGAATCAAATTGATGCAAAAGAGAATTATTTACAGTATCGTGTGCCGATCAAAATGTTAGGTTGTTGGGATACGGTAGGAGCTTTAGGGATACCTGATATTATCCCTTGGCTATCAATTAGCACAATTTGGAACAAAAAGGATGAATTTTTCGATGCCAAACTCAGCCCCATTATCGAAAATGCCTTTCATGCGGTGGCTACTGATGAGAAACGTAAAAGTTTTCCCTCCACGCCAATGGAAAGAAACCCAAAAAATCTGAATCAGGATCAGGTGATTAAAGAGGTTTTCTTTATTGGCGAACATGGTTGTGTTGGCGGCGGAACTAAAGAATATCAAGGGCTATCGGATTATTCTTTGCAATGGATGGTCAATCAAGCGAAAAAACTTGGATTAGAGTTTTGTTCCACTGAAAATGATAGTGAGGAGCTTCAAATTAAAGTAGATTACACGACTAAATTTGATAATAGTGTAACGGGCTTGTATCGTTTGGGGGGTGAAGAATTGCGGTCTATTAACTCTTCGATCGTTTCTATTCATCGCAGTTTAGTTAAACGATTAAAAGCTTGTCCTGATTATCGTCCCCAGAATCTAGAACCGATGCTTAAGGATTTACTGCTCACAGAAGAATAAGCCAATACAGTACTCAGTGTAATTGTCACCCTGTCGGTGTATACCTTGCAGACTCTGGTCATATTCAAGAGGGATTACAAATGGCTGAAGCTGGAATGGTATCCACTGTAGAATTGGCGAAACAGCTTAAGGATGCAAATGAGCGCCTTGACCAAACTATCGAAGACGAAGCACAAAGAAACAAGTAATATTAGGACTGTATGCAGATGTCGTCTGATGAGAGTTATCCTATTTTAGAGGAAAAATGATTGATTCGCAAGAACAAAAGCCATCTTATCCAAAACCTTACAAGCCAAAAACACAAGAACCAAGACCACAATCGTGTCAGCACATAAAAATCTTGGACTGTAACAGGCCAATCAGCCGCGTCTTCTTTGAATGTTATCACTGTCGTCAGGGTTTATTGACTGAATGCAAGGGAGAGTCTGCGGTGCAAGAGTTTAAGGTGACTTGTCCTACTTGCGGCAAAACTGCTATCTATCTGATGACGAGTGAAATAGTTTCAACAACGGCAATTCCGTCACCCTGGGACAGATAACAGAACCACCCGCTTACTTAAAATTCAAAATTCAAAGTTCAAAATTCACGCATTAAGAATTTTGTTTTTGAATTTTGAATTCCCCTTATTTTTTGACTTTTGACCTTTGTTGACTTTAAGCTAGTACAGAAGAACTATCCAAAGGATGGAATGTCTGACTTAATTTTATTTTGGCATCGCCGCGATTTACGTATTTCTGACAACACAGGACTTGCTGCTGCGAGAAAGCAAAGTCCAAAGGTAGTAGGTGTGTTTTGCCTCGATCCAAATATTTTGGAACGAGATGATATTGCCCCGGCAAGAGTGACTTACATGATTGGTAGTTTACAGTCACTACAACAGCGATATGCTCAAGCAGGTAGCCAGTTATTGATTCTTCACGCTGAACCGACTCAAGCTATTCCAAAACTGGCGATCGCTCTGAAGGCAAAGGCTGTATTTTGGAATTGGGATGTAGAACCGTATTCTCAAGAACGCGATCGCACGATTATCGAAGTACTCAAAGAAAAAGGTATCCAGTTTCTGGAAAAAAACTGGGATCAAATCTTACACTCACCAGAAGATATTCGTACTGGTTCCCAGCAACCTTACACCGTTTACACTCCCTTTTGGAAAAATTGGATTGGTAAACCAAAGGCTAACCCAACAGAAACTTTGGAAAATGCTGAAGGATTGACAGAAGCTGAAAAAGAAATTGCCAACGCTTCAGGGGTGATAGAATTACCCTCAGCCAAAGATTTAGGTTTTCATTGGGATGGAGAATTGGTGATTACGCCAGGAGAGGCGGCGGCGCAAGAACGGTTAGAGGAGTTTTGCGCCAGTGCGGTTAATGAATATCAAGAACAGCGCAATTTTCCAGCAGTTGAAGGTACATCTAGATTGAGTGCTGCTTTAAAATTTGGTGTCATTGGTATTCGCACTGTTTGGCAAGCCACTTTAGAAGCGCTAGAAAATAGTCGCAGTGACGAAACAGCAACCAACATCCGTACATGGCAACAGGAACTAGCATGGCGGGAATTTTATCAACACGCAATGTATAATTTCCCGGAATTAGCAAAGGGTGCTTTCCGCGATCCTTTCAAAAACTTTCCTTGGGAAAATAACGAAGAATATTTTCAAGCTTGGTGCGAGGGTAGAACTGGCTATCCTATCGTGGATGCAGCTATGCGCCAGTTGAATGAACTTGGATGGATGCATAACCGCTGTCGGATGATTGTCGCCAGTTTCCTAACCAAAGACTTGCTGATTAATTTCCAGTGGGGAGAAAAATATTTTATGCAGAAGCTGATTGATGGTGACTTATCTGCCAATAATGGGGGTTGGCAATGGAGTGCTTCTAGCGGAATGGATCCTAAACCTTTGCGAATTTTTAATCCTGGCAGTCAAGCGCAAAAGTTTGACTTTGAGGGCGAGTACATTAGGCAATGGGTTCCTGAATTGCGATCTATGGATACAGAGTATTTAGTAACTGGGAAAATTTCTCCTTTGGAACGCCAAGCTGTTGGTTATCCAGATCCAATTGTCGATCATAATAAACAGCAACGAGAGTTTAAAGAGCGTTATCAACAGCAAAAAAATCAGACATAAGTTTGACATTTTGACGATGAGCAACAACATTATATTTCAGGACTTAGGCAAAAATAACGTAGTTGTGTCATTGCGACGTAAGGAAGCAATCTCACAGTCAAGTTCATTAGTAACTCGTGCGTAAGTCTTATATTTATGAAGTACCGCTTTCTTCATAAATCAAAATACCGCTGCTTTATGAATATATGGTCTAATTTCTGTCATTCGCGCTTTCTGCGCCAAGCTGTACGAGCCGGATTTTTGGCGATCAGCATAGTATGGTTTAGTTTGTCAACCCCTGTGCAAGCAGCCACAAACACCACTCAAGCAGACAGCAATAATCTTATTAATCCAAAATTGGAAGCCGAGGTTTTGCAGATTATCCACAATCACCCAGAGGTGGTTGTAGAAGCTTTGCAAGCGTACCAGCAACAACAACAAAAGCAGCAACAACAAGCCAAGCAGTTAGTTTTGCAAGAGATAAAGACAAATCCCAACAAAATCATTGGTGAATCTCCGACTACTGGCGCAACTGAACCAAAGATTCTGCTGATAGAGTTCTCGGACTTTCAATGTCCTTATTGTGCCAAAGCTCACAAGACGTTGAAGCAGTTTATGGCTCGTCATCAAGATGAAGTTACGTTGGTGTACAAACATTTTCCCCTAATCTCAATTCATTCTGAAGCAATGCCCGCTGCTAAAGCCGCTTGGGCGGCTCAACAGCAAGGAAAGTTTTGGCAGTACCAAGATGCTTTGTTTTCAAGCCAAGGTAAATTAGGGGAGAAATTGTATGTTGCGTTCGCCAAAAAACTGAATCTCGATCTCGAACAGTTTAACCAACAGCGCAGTGGAAATGCAGCCGATGCTGTGATTCAAAAGGACATAGAGACGGCGATGAGACTGGGAATTCAGGGTACTCCTTTCTTTGTCATGAATGAGGAGACATTTGATGGTGCTGTTGAGCTATCTGACATCGAGAGGATACTAGCTCGAACAGTAAACAGTGAACAGTCAACAGTGAACAGGGAACAGGGAACGCTTAACAGTGAACACTATAGCAATCCTATTTGAGTTGTGAAAATTGCTGGAGTCCAGAAACCCGGTTTCTGGCAGAAACCGGGTTTCTAATTTTTCACAAATGATTTAGGACTGCTATAACAACTGATAACTGATAACTGTTAACTGTTAACTGATAACAGTCAGCCGAGCAAGTGTCACAGATGATGCGAAAATAACTTTTATCAGGATAATGATAAAGTATCGCGCTATGTGCGTGGGCTTATGTCACCAAACTTTGATTCTTCTCTCAAAATTGAAATCAAGCTTGCATCTAACAATCCTGAGTTATTGCATGGACTTGATATATGGTTGCGCTTGGGTTTGATATCGGATACCCAAGTTAAGCAAATCTGTCGAGAGTTTTTGGTTTGTCGTGTGGAGTTGCAACCACAGACTTTACCTGAACCGCAAGTGGAGATGTTACATCCAACGTCTCTACATCAGGATGATGCATTACCGACAGCTAAGAAACCTAATGTTCTTGCTCGGATGTTGCAGTCGCTGGGCGAAGAATTAAGTGTCCGCTGGCTGCTATTTTTAGGAATGTTTTTAGTGGTGGTATCCTCTGGGGTTCTCGCCGCGAGTCAATGGCAAAGGTTTCCGCCTTCTGGACAATATGGAGTTTTGCTTGCTTATACTCTGAGTTTTTGGGGGATAAGTTTTTGGGCTGGTAGACAGTCTCATTTAAGTTTAACAACTCGGACGCTGCTGATTGTCACACTGTTGTTAGTGCCAGTCAACTTTTGGGCAATGGACAGTTTCAATCTTTGGCAAAATCCTTTGAATTGGGTTGTCGTTGCAATAGCTTCTATTACGCTTTCAGCAATTACTTTTTTATTTTGCAACAATCGGCTGTTTTCTACTCATCAGCCAGCTAGAAAATTGCCTTTAGTTAATATTTTAGGACTGTCGTATGTACACTGGGGTTGGCAATTCCCAGGATTTCCCTTAATTGCAGTTTATTTAGCAACGGTAGGAACAACTCTCGCTACTATTTATCACACTCGTCACCAGCAAAGGCAAACGGTTGTAACAGTTGAAGACAGGAAAACTGGATTAGGTATCAGTCTGTCTTCGCTCGTCACTGTTTATGCTTTATTTGTGCTGTTGGTACGAGCGATTTTTGTTGTCCAAGTAGAGATCCAAGAATTGGGCTTAGCTGTTGGTATTTGCGGCGCTCTGGTGACTTGGTTGGCACAGCCAGACAACAGAGCAGGGGAAGCAGGGGAGCAGGGGAGCAGGGGAGCAGGGGAGCAGGGGAGCAGGGGAGCTATTAGTTCCTCATCTTGGGTGACTCCTTCACTTCCCTGGGAATTACTTGGCGGTATTCTAATATTCTTTGGTTGGTTGGTGTCGGTAAGTGCTGCTTTTCCTTGGCAAGCAACGGCTGTTAGTGGTTTGGGTTTGTGGTTTTTCAGTCGGCGCTTGCAGTTGGGTGGTACGCGCGTCGATGTGGGAGCGTTTTTCGCTATTGGGTTGGAGACGATTTGGCTGTTATGGTTGTTAGTGCCTTTTGGGTTGCAAGAATGGGCGATCGCTACTATTACTCAACTAACTCATTCTCAGAATACACCTTGGGCGTTGCTGAGTGTGCTGTTATTTCCCTATCTTGTTTTGATGGTGGCGTTGACAGATGGACTTTATCGCGCTCAAAAGGTGCAATTGGCTGATTTTGGGGAAAAATTAACGCTGGTGTTGGGAATCTCACTCACTGCGGTGAGTTTGGTCAATCCCACGTTACGTTCCTTGAATTTACTTTTATCTGCAATCACTTTAGGAAGTGTCAGCCAGCGACGACTTCCCACCAGAATAAATTTGGTGTACATGACTCAAATTGCAGGGGTGCTAACGCTTTACTCAATTATTGACCGCTTTTTTCCTTATCTTAATACACAAGTTTGGGCAAGCATTGTGTTGGCTGTGGCGGTTGCAGAGTGGTTGTTTTGTTGTTTGGGTAACGGAGTCTGGCACAAGAGTGCATGGTATATGGGTTTGGGACTGGCGGCACTGAGCTACACTCTATTATGGATGAATGCTGAACCAGCTTGGTTTGGTTCTGGTAATAACAGTGAGAGTTGGGGTTTGGTTTGGTTAATCACTCCTATAACTTTCACAGGTATAGCTATTCTTGGTTTTAAATCTCCAGCCAGCACAGTAGCACGTCCGACTCTCAATGCTTGGTTGAGTGTCGCCGCTTTGGGACTTGCGCAGTCACTAATTTTACCACTATCTGGAGGAAGATTAATCGGTTTGGCTGTCGCTAGCGCTTTGATGTTTGTTAATACGCGCTATTTACGACACAAAGTATCTGCGTTAATTACTGTTGGATTTGGACTGGGTTTCATTGCTGCCCTGTTATGGGAAGGTGTGCCTGGTTTAGCAAGATTATCTTTACAGGGCTGGTTTGTCGTAGGAGGAGTTTGTACTGTTGGTTTATGGCTAATTCGTAAATTGTTAAGCACCAGAGAGAACGAATTAGTAGCTATTTATGCAGAAGCCAGTGACAAGTGGGCGATCGCACTCTGCTGTGTTGAGCTGTTGCTGCTGAGTGTTCACTCAACGCTTGTTTACCAAGGACTGACGAAATCTGATTTTCTCTACTTAACTTCTTCAATAATAATTTTAGGGGCAATTGTTTATCGCAGTTGGCAGCAACCGAGTAATTGGAGTTTTTATGGTATTGGGTGGTGTCTGGAATTATTGATTGCTGAAGTCTTGGGTTTTGGCGATCGCTCTATTATCAAAATTGCAATTGCTAACATCGCCTTAGGTTTGCTTACTCAACTTTTAGGGGAGTGGTGGCGCTGGAAACACCGACTCGAACAACTTCCCAACCGCTGGCACATTCTGCCTTTGGTATATGCTGTCTTTGGTGTCGCGTTGCGTTCTTCAACCTTTGCCAACTGGACAGGTTTATCTTCCTTAGCTGTGGCTTTCATTGTTATTGGAGTTGGGCGACGGCGTCAAGAATTGAAACCCCTACTGTATCTGGGGCTGATTGGGATATCAATTTCAGCATATGAGCTTTTATTCTATCAACTCTTGCAAGCACCAGGAGGAGTATATGGCGATCGCTTAATTGCTATGTCTGTTCTTGGCACTGGCATTATGTATGCATATCGTATTCTCTCGCCTTGGTTTGCAGACTACTTACGCCTAACCACTAAAGAACTGAAAGTCGTTGCTCATATTCACTGGGTTCTTAGTAGCTGTTTATTACTTTCTGCCACCTTCACCCCCATTGCAATAAACCATCTTGTAGGCTTGGGAACCGGGGTATTTTTGATTCGTTATGCCATTTTTCAAGGACGTTACCATCCACAGTCTGCGATGGCGCAAATGTGGGTTTATTTAGGTTTGTTAGAGATAGCAGGGTTCAGAATTTTTTGGATTTCTACACCAGTAGGACGCTTATTTGCTGAATCGTTACTTCCTTGGAAAGCGCCTATAGCCTCTGTTGTTGCCTACTTTCTCTACATTTTACCTTGGGAGCGTTGGGGCTGGTCTAAAAGACCTTGGCAAAACGCTGCATATATTTTGCCATTGATATATCTGTGGGAAAGTCGAGGGGAAATTTATCCAGTCGGCTTGCTGATCACAGCAGGGTTTTATGCTTTTATTGCCAAGGTTTCAAAACAATTCCGTTTCACCTATGTCAGTGTAGTGCTGATTGATTGGGCGTTGTTTCGTTGGTTTTGGGACTTACATCTGAGTGATACTTTGTGGTATGTAATACCGATTGGCTTATCACTGCTGTATGTTGCTCAATTCGATCCTAGCCTGAGAGAATTTCCAATGAAAGCAAGTCGCCACTCGGTGCGGCTACTGGGCTGTGGTTTAATTTGTGGATGGGCTATTGTTTTTCATCAAGATACGGCATTTATACCCGGATTTTTGAGTCTTATCGCCATTTTTGCAGGATTAGCTTTGCGAGTGCGGGCTTTTCTGTATGTTGGTACAACTACCTTTTTTATCACGAGTTTCTATCAACTGGTGATTTTTAGCTTGCATTACCCATTTTTGAAATGGGTAGTTGGCTTGCTTGTTGGTATCGTACTCATCTCGATTGCTGCTAACTTTGAAACCCGTCGCGAACAAATTAATTCCTTACTTCGCAACTCCAGTGAGCAATTGCAGGAATGGGAATAGTTTGTTGAAATATAATTATTAAGGCTATTCACCCAAGTTGCTAGTTATTGATTCTGGCGATACGCACAAGCTAAAGCGTTCGACTGCCCTTCGGCAAGCTCGACTTCGACAAGCTCAGCCACCGGGATCGCGCTCACGCCGAAGTCCTCCGGCTTATCGCCCACAACAAGATTTACGGTTTACAGCAATTTTAGGGTAAATAGACCACACTCTCCGGGGCGCAATGCCTTGCGCTCCTACGAAAGATTGTGGTTCAAATAGATCAAAAACGCTGTAATAACAATTATGTCTCCAGAACAGTTGCTACAGGTAATTGAACAAGCCGCACAAGAACAGAGTACAGAACTGGATTTATCTGGTCATAACCTTACGGCTTTACCACCTGAGATTGGCAAGCTCATTCATTTAACAACAGTGATCGCCTGCTTCGCGACTTCGCGCCAATCCGTTTCTTCGTTATATTGCGCTCTCACCTGCTCTACCCCTAACCAAACACGACAGAATAGCACCGAATCTTCATCACCTGGCTGTGGCTGAATTGGTGACAGGCTGTAAGAGGTCTTGTGGTCGTAGTGTTGCGATCGCTCTTTTACCCCCCCCTGAACGGTTACAATCGCACAATGAATATTTCCGCGAAAAAGTAAATCGCACAATGAATATTTCCGCTTACTTGGGAATGCCCTCCTCCACGCTGGTGTCGCGCACTTTCAGCACGCCTCGTCAGACAACGCACTACATCGAGTGCGGACCGGCCGACGGACCGTTGATGATCTTCCTCCACGGCTGGCCGAGCATCAGTTTGATGTGGCGCGCCCAGATGGACGCGTTCGCCGCCGACGGTTGGCACTGCGTCGCTCCTGATCTGCGTGGCTTCGGCGGCTCGTCCGCGCCCGCAGCCAACGACGCCTATACCATCAAGGAAGTCGTGGCGGACATGGCGGAGCTCCATGACCACCTTGGCGGCAAGCCTGCGATATGGGTCGGCCACGACTGGGGCTGTGTTGTGGTCGGTGAGTTGGTCGCGCTGCAGCCCAAGCGCAGCCGTGGCGTCGTGCTGACTTCGCTGGCGTATCAACCCGACGGGCACGCCCTGCGCATAATCGTCCCGCTGGCCGACCGAACGATTTATCCGGCTGACCAGTATCCGGATGGCCAATGGGACTACTACCGCTACTACACGAAGCACTTCAAGACGGCAGTCGCCGACCTCGATGCAGACAAGGCAGCTTCGCTGGCGTCGATCTTTCGACCAGGCAGCCCCGCCGCCGTCGGCAAGGTTGCGCCGCTTGCGGTGGTCACGCGCAACGGAGGGCGCTTCGGCGCTGCACACCGCGCCCCGCCGACGCAACCTGACCCGGCTCTCTGGCCACCGGCGGACTTCGACGTGCTGGTACAGTCGTTCAAGGCTCATGGCTTCCGTCCATCCTGCGCGTGGTATCTGAACGACGACGCCAACATCGCCTACGCGCGCAAGGCGCCCAATGGCGGCCGCCTGTTGCAGCCGGTGCTGTTCGTTAACGGCGACTTTGACCAGATCTGCACCATCATCGGAAATCGCCAAGGCGACCCGATGCGCGCGGCCTGCCCAGACCTTACCGTGACGAGTATGCCCGCCGGGCATTGGCTGCCGCTGGAACGCAAGGCAGAACTCATCCAGGTCATCCGCACCTGGCTCCAGAGTAAAAGTCTTTGATTGCGGCAGTGGGAAAGTGACATCCCACACGCGGAGCGGTTGCCGCTACATTTTTCCTAGACAAAACCGGACAACCTATTGCCTAACGGCAACGCTACGCTAAGGGCAAAAAAGGCGGGTTTTTTGGTCAATAAGCACTAGTAATTGAGAATCACCGCCTTTTTTGCCCCCACCACAGATATCTGTGAGTGCTTCAAGAGTACTCGTGGGGGAAGGTTGTCCGGTTTTGTCATGGTTTCACCCAACCCTACAGCACGCCCGAGCAGCTGCGGAACTGGCTGAGATGGCTGAGGATTCTGTTGTTGACTCATTAAAAGCTGGTGGTGCTCAGACTTTAGCACAATTTCTCAATCATCCTGCTGTCAGCTTTGTTATCGCTGCTTTGGACGATTGGCACAACACGCATCAAGATAGATAAATCATTATTTTCAATCTATATCTGTAGCGAGCTGCAAATATCGGGACATGAAACTGCAAACAAGCCGATTTTTAAACCCGATTCAGTATTCATAATTGTGACTAAAAAACCCGGTTTCTTCTTGTTGAGTCAACCAAATTTCGGTCTTCCCAGTAACAGAAACCGGGTTTTTGGCATTAATGAATCGGTGTTCTAGCAAGTGCTTGGAACACATTATTCGGGGATTGACCTCAAATTTCGATAATTTGGTACTATTACTTGATGCAAAACACCTATCAACAACAAATGGTTGATAGCGTAGAATTATCTATCAGGCGCTAACACTAGTCGTAGTCTTTACAACATCCCACTGTTGTATCAAAGTCATAACCCCAGTGCTGACATTTATGGTGTAGAGATTATTAGGTGTCACATACCGAGGTGCACCAAGGGCATATATTTGCTCTCCTGAAGCGCTGGCTAAGCTGCTAAAGCCACTATTCCAAACTTTACCATCAATTGTCAATTGCGCTCCTGGGCTTACTTGTCCTTTTGTCAAATCCAACTGCACCAAACTTGTATTACCTTGTTGCGTAAGATTGGTCGTATAAATTATTCCATTTGACTCAGCAACATTATCCAACCTCGACTGGGCTAGATTATCGAATCGCTCGGTAACAGGCAGTGTGATGTTATTAATAGTATTAATCGCTCCTGTATTAGCGTCGATATTAACTAGTGTGGATGACGTTTTGTCACTTTTGTGGGTTAGACCGATAAGCGAGCCATCATTAGTAACCAAGATATTTGCGAGGTTCTGGTCGTTTGCGAGTCCAGAAATAGGGATGCTTGTTGTAGACTGACCTACAGTGACAGTCAATAAGCGAGGGGAATTATTTCCTTTTGTAGCAGTTTTGAGCGGGCTAATGCTTAGTACAAATTTATTATAACCTAAATAACTGATACTATTCAATTGTTCGCTAGGCTGTATAGAAACAGTAGTCAGATCCTGAATTTGTTTAGTTGCTAAGTCTAAGGACTGTATGACAAGTTGTCCGGTTTTAGGAACGCGTACACCATAGATAATCGAGGATGTTTGTGCAACAGTTCTTTTGCCGAGATACCCAAACCCAGCAACTGTTGTGGTTGCAATCACCATCTGACCAAACCGTCGTCGTGTTAGCTTCAACATGTTTGTCCTCTTGTTAACTAAATTTTATCATTCAAAGGCAGCCTGATTTTATTGTATTAAAAATAATCAGTAATTGCAAAATCAATGATTGATATCACTCGCAATAATCAGATTCTGTGCTTACTAACTTGACTGCGCCACTAAATTTTATACCTTCAGGTAGAAGACCCTAGTACCGCTTTCGTCACTTTGCGGCACACTTTGCGCTTAGGCGGAATTCGATGATTCCAAATATGCCCTGCGTGCGCTCTGCGCTTTACAAAAAGCTGACATCACAAGCTTTTCGCTTATGTTTAATGGTAGCTTTATTTGGTGCGCCCAATGTACTAGGACTTGCACAATTATCGGAATTGGTGAAAAAATTGTACGGCGAGTCGCGTAGATCGCATTCTCCCTTGCAAGAAACCTTAGAGGATACCAGTGAAAGTTTTAGTTATAGGTAATGGAGGGCGGGAACACGCCTTAGCTTGGAAACTGTTACAATCAAAACAAATTGAGCAAGTTGTATGTGTGCCAGGAAACGGGGGTACAGCAAGTATGGAAGGTTGCCAAAACCTTTCTTTGGCAGTAGACGACTTTGAGGCGATCGCTCAATTTGCCAAAGACCAGAACATAACTCTTGTTGTGGTCGGACCAGAAGTGCCTTTAGCAAAAGGCATTACGGATTATCTCAAATCTCTTGGTCTAATGGTTTTTGGTCCAACCAAAGCAGGTGCGCAAATTGAGGCAAGTAAGGCTTGGGCAAAAGCTTTGATGCAGGAAGCAGGAATTCCGACAGCACGGGCTGCGGTATTTACGGAAGCAGCCGCAGCGAAATCTTATGTGAAATGGCAAGGAGCACCAATTGTTGTCAAAGCCGATGGTTTAGCGGCTGGTAAAGGTGTCATCGTTGCCCAAACAGTGGAACAGGCACATGCGGGGATTGATGCCATGTTTGGCGGAGAATTTGGCAGTGCAGGGAAATTTGTTGTTATTGAAGAGTGTTTGACAGGGCAAGAGGTTTCTGTTTTAGCGTTGACGGATGGGTTAACGATTCGTCCGTTATTAAGTGCTCAAGATCATAAGCGGATTGGTGAGGGCGATACAGGAGAAAATACTGGTGGTATGGGAGCCTATGCTCCAGCGCCGATCGCCACACCAGAGTTGATGGCAAAAATTCAAAAGCAAGTTTTGGAAAAAGCGATCGCCATACTCAGGAAAAAAGGCATTGACTACCGAGGTGTGCTTTACGCTGGCTTAATGATAACTCCTAATGGCGATTTTAAGGTTTTGGAGTTTAACTGTCGCTTTGGCGATCCAGAAACGCAAGTTGTGTTACCTCTGTTGGAAACACCCCTAGAAGAATTAATTCTAGCTTGTGTTGAGCAACGTTTGGCTCAAATGCCACCCATCGCTTGGAAGCAAGGTGCAGCTGTCACAGTTGTTGCTGCTTCTGGTGGTTATCCTGGAGCATATCAGAAAGGAAAAGTTATTACTGGTATTCCGGAAGCACAAGCACTGGGAACCACTGTTTTTCATGCTGGGACAAAGGCATTCCCAGGCGGGAGCCAGAAAACCAGACAAGTGGTGACAGACGGAGGTCGGGTGTTAAACATTACTGCAGTTGGAGAAAATTTTGAGCAGGCGCTCGCCCAAGCGTATGCTGGGACGCAGTGCATTCACTTTGAGGGAATGTATTACCGACCAGATATTGGTCACCGAGTCAGGTAACTAAAAGGGGATGAGAGGAAAATATTTTCTCTCCCTGCTTCTTTGCTCCTTCTTACGTGTTTGTCTATAAACTGTTAATTTTTATTTATTGGGCTAGTTTGAATTCCTAACAGGGATGAACAAATAACTATCCCTAGCCTAACAAGTCAAACCTTGATAGGTCTTAGGTAAACCATACACCTTCTTATAACCCTCATTGTCAGCACTATAATAAAGATTTTTTAAGATGCTAACTGTTTTTAAAATAATCAAAGAAGCAATTGTCAATTGGTGGTTGGAATTCACTCTCCAGACTAAACTTTTAGCAGCCGCTACTTTGGTAGTCTCTCTGGTGATGAGTGGTTTGACCTTCTGGGCAGTGAATACAATTCAGCTGGATGCACGTTTGAATGACACTCGCTTTGGTCGTGATCTCGGGCTGCTGCTGGCGGCTAACGTTGCTCCGCTCATTGCTAATGATAATCTCACCGAGGTGGCAGAATTTTCCCAACGCTTTTATAGCAGCACCTCTAGCGTGCGTTATATGCTCTATGCTGATGACACAGGGAATATTTATTTCGGTATTCCCTTTTGGCAACCGGAGGTGGGAACATCCCTTACCATTGAACGGCGGATAGAACTGCCCGATAATTATGCTGCTGATGCAGAAAAGCCGATGGTGCGACAACATCAATCGCCAGATGGGGAAGTCACCGATGTGTTTGTTCCACTGACTGCGGATGGCAAATACTTGGGTGTGTTGGCAGTTGGGATTAATCCTAACTCAGCTGCAGTCATCTCATCAAATTTCACTCGTGATGTCACCATTGCTGTTTTTATCTCAATTTGGGTGATGGTGATTTTGGGAGGGGTGATTAATGCTTTGACAATCACCAAGCCGATAAAAGAGTTGCTGGTGGGAGTAAAACAAATTGCTGCGGGGAATTTCAAACAGCAAATTGATTTACCACTAGGGGGCGAACTTGGGGAGTTAATTCTCAATTTTAATGAGATGGCAGAGCGCTTGGAGCGCTATGAAGAACAAAATATTGAGGAACTGACAGCGGAAAAAGCTAAGCTAGAAACGCTGGTTTCCACAATTGCTGACGGAGCTGTCCTGATTGATAATAGTATGCAGGTGATTTTAGCGAACCCCACAGCCCAGAGAATTTTCGGCTGGGAAGAGGCTAAACTCGTAGGCGAAAATGTTTTACATCACTTGCCTGCAGCGGTAGGAATGCAAATTACCCGTCCCTTATATGAAATAGCAACCGGGGAATGCGAAAGTGCTGAATTCCGTATACCACTGATTGAACCTATCAAGCGCACTATCCGCATTCTGATGACAACAGTTCTTAACCAGCAAAGAGAGAGTGTTAAAGGTATTGCTATTACCGTGCAAGATATCACCCGCGAGGTAGAACTTAACGAGGCAAAAAGTCAGTTTATCAGTAACATCTCCCACGAATTGCGAACGCCTCTATTTAACATCAAATCATTTATCGAGACTTTGCACGACTATGGGGAAGACTTGAGTACTGAACAAAAGAAAGAGTTTTTGGTCACTGTCAATCATGAAACCGATAGACTAACCCGCTTAGTTAACGATGTTTTGGATTTGTCAAAGCTAGAATCTGGTCGCAACTATCACTTGAACGGGGTGGATTTGGCGCAGGCGATCGAGCAGACACTGCGTACTTACCAACTCAATGCTAGGGACAAAGGCATTGAATTAATTCAGGAAGTAGCGCCTCAATTGCCCCTCGTTGTCGGTCACTATGATTTATTGCTGCAGGTGTTGGCTAATTTGATTGGTAATGCCCTTAAGTTTACTAAGGCGGGTGGAAAAGTTGCCCTCCGCGCCCACCAACTTGAACCAAAGTCCAGTTTTCATCATCAAGTACCCAAAGTACGAGTGGAAATTTCCGATACTGGAATTGGCATCGGTCCAGAAGACCAAGAAGCCATTTTTGACCGTTTTGTCCGGGTAGAAAACCGAGTTCACACCCTAGAAGGCACAGGTTTAGGGCTATCTATTGTCAGGAATATCATAGAAAAGCATCACACGAAAGTTCATTTGGTGAGTGAAATTGGCGTTGGTACTACTTTTTGGTTTGACTTGGTGGTGTTTGATGAACAAGCGCCTCATGTTCCGAAGTTATATTAAGCCAGGTATAGGAGGGAACAGGGAGCAGGGGGCAGGGAGTAGGGAGCAGGGAGTAGGGTGCACCCTGCACCCTGCACCCAAGCGTTTGCGCAGCGCCCCTCTTAGGGGCTAGCGTGCTCCCTACTTCTTCCCCTCTACACCCCCCTACACCCTTACACCCTTACACACGCCAGATACCTACGGAGGGAAACCCTCCTTCAGTACTGGCTCCCCTACACCCCTACACCCCTGTGTTTCTTCAGATGCAACCTTTGTTCAACTGCATCAAAGGTCTCCGTTTTTTTTGCAAAAGACCAGCGGACTGTATTTCGCCCAAGTTCTGGTGTCGAGTAAAAACTAGAACCTGGTACAACGGCTATTCCGACTTCTTCAACCAGGTATTTGGCAAATTCATAATCATCTGCATGAGCGCTGTATTGACTAAAATCACTCATTATGTAATAAGCACCTTGGGGTGGTTGTACGATAAATTGATATTCTTCCAGAATTTTGACTATGCGATCGCGTCGGGTAGTGTATGCTTGTTTTTGAGTCTCGAAGAACGACTCTGGCAATTTCAATCCAGCGACTGCAGCGTACTGGAAAGGGGCTGGTGCACAAATTGTTGTAAAGTCATGTAGCGTCCGAATTGCTGCACTTAAGTTAGCGGGAGCACAGACATAGCCAATCCGCCATCCTGTGATGGAGAAGGTTTTACTCAAACCACTAATAGTTAGAGTTTGCTCAAACATTCCATCAAGAGTTGCTAGAGGAATGTGTTGGTGTTCGTCGAAGGTGATGCGATCGTAAATTTCATCCGTAACAGCAACAACATTAAACTCTCGGCAAAGACTGGCTATAGAATTTAATTCTTCCCTTGTAAAAACACGTCCAGTAGGATTATGAGGTGTGTTAACAATGATCGCCTTGGTTTTGTGTGAAAAAGCAGCTCGTAGACGTTCTGGATCGAGTTGAAAAAAAGGCGGCTCTAATCTCACAAAAACTGGTTTAGCTTGTGCGAAATTAATGGCTGGGAGATAGTTATCATGAAATGGTTCTATGACAATAACTTCATCACCCGGATTAACTAAGCTGAGCATCGCCAAGACAATACCTTCTGTGACGCCGCAAGTAACCGTAATTTGCTCCTCTGGGTCATAGTATAAATCGTACAAGTTTTGCAAATTATTTGAAATTGCTTGGCGAAGCTCTGGAATTCCCCAGGTGTTTGTGTATTGATTATGACCTTCTTCCATCGCCACAGATGCAGCCCGAATGAGTTCAGGAGGGGAGGGAAAATCAGGCAATCCTTGAGCCATGTTGATGGCTTTATGCTTGATTGCAAGCCTTGTCATTTCACGAATAACAGAGGTACGAAATTCTTGTAATCGCTTAGCAGATGGATACATTTATTCTCCTGTGAAAACTAAAGTATTATCTAAAACATTAGAATAATCGTTTGGCTGCTAAAAAATTGGAGTTTAGACTAATTTTTGCTCTCAAACCGCCAAACCCTTATCCAGAGTAGCTTTCCCAATTTATAACAGCTTTAGAATTCCGAAATCTCAAATCCTTGCTATACAAGGGTTATAGCCTAAGAAATAGAATTTAGTCTAAACTCCAGTAAAAAATGTTGCTTCTGGGAATGGTAAAGTCCAATGTTTACTATATGTTATAAATTGAGTTTTCTTTGACTTATGCACTTATGAATGTTGTTAAAACTTACGCATAGACAAAGTAGGCAAGCTGAAATACCGCCTTGCTTTGCAGCGGTTTTCATATGAATAGACCACAAATTGTAGGGTGGGCATTGCTCACCAATATCTTAAATGTCTATCACATAGGCTTTTATGAGCAATGCCCACCTTACAGAAAACCGCTGTATGGTTAAGATCTAGACAGAACAATAATTAAACAGACGAATAACAGAGCCAGCAGCAAAACTAAAGCTTGATTGCGTTTGATCCAATTTTTTACAGTTGCACCAAAGCTGTTGGCGTCACGCTGCTGCTGCAAGTATTGCTTACTCTCCTCAATATTTTCGTAGAGAATGCATTCTTTGGCAAAAGGACGCTGAGGAAAATTGCAAGTATCGTCAGCATGGTAAGTGCAGCTGTCGCAGAGATACTCCTTCCCTGTGGCGCGATGTAGAGGAATGCCGGGATGTCCATAAGCTTTCAACTGAGTGCCACAATGAGGACAGGTGACAGCTTGGGAATTCACGGGTTGATGACAGCGAGGGCAAGTTGCAGTGTCCACAAGCGTAGCGTTAAAGAGCAAACATTCTGATTCTAGCTATTTCCTCATATGCATGGGTACAAAATACTGATCGATTTGTTTTCAAAATTTATTCTCTACTTTGTCATCCGTCGTAATGACGTAAGAACGAGACACTTTTCATACTTACTCAGCATCAATATACTTATAAGCTCGCGCTTTTGCTAATATCATCACATACTCTAGCGTTAGGAAATGATCTAATTCTCTTTTTTCCTCTGGTGTTAGTTCCCCCATTTTGTGTTTATACACCAAGTCTTCCAAATGGTCTTTTGCTGAATCTGAAAGTTGAAAATTGACGACAGTTTGGGGAGTGGTTCCAGCAGCAATGAAGTCTATAATTTCGTCGTAAACTTTTGTTGTTTGGGTAGGCGTATTCATAGCGCGTGTCTCTTCTTTTTGCTAATTATACTTCTATGCTACTTTCCAGGATTTTGCTAGCGTTTGAGGTTTTGGCAGAGGTTCACCGATTTCTAAGGATGTCTCAATTAACATCTCTATCACTTCTTGAGCGTTTTTGAGAGCTTCTTCGTAAGTCTCTCCGTGAGTGCAAGGCTGCATGACATCAGTAAACTCAGGTAAGAAAACAACATAACATTGGTCTTCTTCTGACCATTGAATGATGATTGTATATTTCATTCTTCTGTCTCCTCTGTCTGCTCTTCTTCCATTTTATTTAGTTCTACAAGTGCTTCATTTACTTGCTTTTCTAAATACAGTTTGGCATCACTACCATCTTTGCCAGCAATGATAATAGCTTTGGGTAATTTTGGATGTATCCATTTACTATGACTACCTTTGGCAGGTTTGTAAGTAAATCCTGCTTGCAACAATAAGCTTTTGAGTTATCTAATTTTTTTGGGCATATACTCAGCTTACATTTTTACTTCCCCATCTCTCTATTCATACGCCTCTCGTCGATGAGCAATAGTTCTGAGCGAATTGTTCTCCAATTTTTTACACGACTTTCAGCAACATCTTTTTTACCCCTCTCAAAAGATTCTATAAAACCTGGAATATCGAGTAATTCTTGGGTTGCATCTTCAGTCTTTTTGTCTGCTAGGTAAGCTAGAAAATCAGCAACCAGTTCTAAGCGTTCTGAAGATAATGCATCAAGATATTGGTTGATCTTCTCACGAATTGTAGTGTTGTTCATATTTTTATAGCTCTTCTACTTCTCTAATTCTGCCAACTTCTTCTGAGCATACTCCCGCACTTGCTCATCGGGATCATTCTCTGCTCTGTCGCGCAAAAGTGGTAAAGTTTGGGGATGGTGAGGATGTTGTTTGATAATTATCTCAAGTGCTACTCGCCGAGGATTAGTTTCATTGTTTTCCTTGCGCTCAAAGGGATCATTGACAGCGCAGTTGTGGTAAATATCAAACAACTCAGGCTGATAGGGAAAATTTTTACCTAAAGCTTGGACTGCTGCACGTCGCACAGACGAATCATCATCATCAGTAGCGCGAGTTATGAGGAAGGCTTTTGTATCAGGGTCATCTTTGTAGTTGCTGGCGAATGCTTGGAC
>NZ_JCACKO010000014.1:56534-73571 GCF_059505445.1 Brasilonema angustatum
CTCAGGGTCATCTTTGTAGTTGCTGGCGAATGCTTGGACTGCTGCACCTCGCACAGACGAATCATCATCAGCAGTAGCGCGTTGTTTGAGGAAGTCTAAGGTATCAGCATCATCTTTATAGTTACTGGCTAATGCTTCGATTGCTGCGCGTCGCACAGACGAATCATCATCAGCAGTAGCGCGTTGTTTGAGGAAGGCTTTGGTATCAGGGTCATCTTTGTAGTTGCTGGCGAATGCTTGGACTGCTGCACCTCGCACAAACGAATTATCATCAGCAGTAGTGCTTTGTTTGAGGATGGCTAAAGTCTCAGTGTCATCTTGGTAGTTGCTGACTAATGCTTGGACTGCTGCACGTCGCACATCCCAATTATCATCAGCAGTAGCCCGTTGTTTGAGGATGGCTAAAGTCTCAGTGTCATCTTTGTAGTTGCTGACTAATGCTTCAGCTGCTGCACGTCGCACAAACGCATAATCATCAGCAGTAGCGCGTTCTTTAAGCCAGCCTAAGGTATCAGCCTTATCTTTGTAGTTGCTGGCTAATGCTTCGACTGCTGCATATCGCACAAACGAATCATCATCAGCAGTAGCCCGTTGTTTGAGGAAGGCTAAAGCATCAGCGTCATCTTTGTAGTTGCTGGCTAATGCTTCGACTGCTGCATATCGTACAAACGAATCATCATCAGCAGTAGCCCGTTGTTTGAGGAAGGCTAAAGCATCAGCGTCATCTTTGTAGTTGCTGGCTAATGCTTCGACTGCTTGGGTGCGAATTTTCTGAACTAGTTTTGTTTGTTCATCAAATAAGTCGTAATAATAATTTAAGTCATATTTGGTTAAGTCTTTAAAGCGCTTTAGTAATTTCTGAACAGTGTTTACAATTACTGTCCTATTCCTCACCTCAGAAAGACACTTAGCCGCCAAAAAAAAGTTGCTAAATTTCTCCGCCTCACCATTCTGCCCAATTAAGTATTCCAAAATTTCACCAACAAATTTTGGTTCAATCATTCCTGTAATCAGCCGCAAGACTTCATGCCAAGTTTCATCATGCCAATGTTTGCCAAAAACTTGCGTCTTAAGTTCTTCAAGTTCTAGCGATCGCGTCTCTTTAAACTGCCAGACAAATTCCCAAGCACAGAAATATTCCAAAAATGTCCGATGAACAAACGCATAGTAATCTGCACCCAGGAAACATAACATAAAGTTGCGAGTCCGCAGTTGATTTATCATCACTCTGGCAGCTTCTCTTGCTTTGTCAACTTCGATAGTTTTTAGATAATCGGTCAAAATCCTTTCTAAATCACTCGCACTTATCAAATTACCTGCCAAACCTTTTTCACTGGTTTGCATATGGTAAGCAACTTGACGTAACATTGCTTGCTTATCTTTATAATCTATCGTTTTTGGATCTAATCTCTTATCTTCCGTCAAAGCACGTTCCACATCCCATTGATGCAGCAGCACCCGCGATGCTTGGTTGTAAAGTTCTGCTCTATCTCTTGGCAATTCTTGGTTACGATTCAAAATTGCCATCATCGTCAACAATAAAGGATTTCCAGCAAGTTCTGCTATCGAGTTTGATGTGTCAATTGCTCTTTGCAGTCGCTCTTTTTTTCTATCTCCATCAATCTTGTCAGTAAATGTGTCAGAATGCCAACGGTTGATAAAATCTTGAATTTGTTCTGGTTCCAAATCTTGCAGCATGAAATGCTTAAACTCAGCATCTCGCAGCCGTTGCGCTTTATATCCAATAACGCGAGAAGTCACAATGACTTGTACATTGGGATATTCATTTGTGAAGCGGTGAATATCTGCTATGACATCTTCTCGCCTACCAGGATCAAAAACTTCATCCAAACCATCAAACATGAATAAGGCGTTACCAGCCTTGAGTTGTTCTTGCAATTTATGTTGATTGAGGTGAGCGATCGCACCACTAGATTTATGAAAGAACTCAAGAAAATTACTGCATTCTTTATCTTCCCGTTGCCGCATATAAGTGCGTAACTCAATCAGCAAGGGAATCGGCGGAGGATTTTTTATCTTATCAAGCCGATCCAGTGTTTGTTCTACCCAATCTAACGCCAGGTATTGCAATAATGTAGATTTTCCTGAACCTGGATCACCTAATATAACAATATATTTCTAGTTTTGTTTGTTTTCAACAATTTTTTGAACTGAACCTACTGGCTGTTCTAAATAAACTCGCTTGTGACGTTCTAATTCTTCTAATGCAATTTCTTCTGCTTCGAGTTCGTTCTTTTCTCGCAGTCGTCGGAGATGTTCTTTAGGGAGTTCGTGAACTTGTGGTAAGACTTGGTGAACTTCTCGCACATTTTGCGGAATAAAGATTCGCCATAATCGCAATTCGTTATAGGCGTAACCGCTGGTATCTATACTATCTAGTTTTAGATTGGCGTAGCACTCGCGAATTGCTTCTTGATATTGTTTTAAATGAAATTCGGGGATAATTCCGGCAGTCTCTGTTGTGTTTTCTGCGATTTTTTCAATATTTTGGGAATCCAGAATAGCTCTCAGTTCAGATGAGTCCTGAATAATCGCTTTGACTTTTTTGACGTAACGCTTACCAAGCTTTGTCCAATCAAATTCGTTTGGCAAAGCTGACAAATTCTGTTCGTTCCAAATCTTTTTTAACTTTATTGTATCTAGAGCATGACACTCATCATGAAAAGGAGTTCCCAGTATTTCTTGAACTTTTTTCTCATTCAGAAATTTTTGTAGCGGTTTGTTATACTCCTTAACTTCATTATCAGGAATGTCAGCATCTTGTAACTCTTGCTGCACGAGTGACAAAAACTCTTTAACTGCTTTTCCAGCAGCAATATCTATTTCTTCCTTTTTTAGTTTCTGTAAAATCTGGCTGGGGATAGCTTTCAATACATCTTTGAGTATATCTTTTAATAAATCTTTGCCTACATCTTGGGCAAATTGTTTCATCACTGGTTGGAAGAGGAACCCAACAGCAGTACTAACTCCCCAAGCGGTTAAAAAGTCTATAGGCATAATACTCGTGTTTGCTCAGCTCTTGATTATGAGTATATACACTAGCCTTAGTCATATTTCCTGATTTCAGGGTAACCTTAGCAATATGACAACTCAAGAAATGCGATACGCGTGAGGGCACTTTGTGCAACAATTGTGTGGATACTGTTGACAAATCCAACCTAAGGTGGGCACTGTCCACTCACAGCATATCAGTGACATAAGAAGGTTGGCAGTGCCCACCCTACAAATTAAGGGCGATCTGCCGAAGGCAGCAGCGAAGCTATCGCCTTAACTAGCCTTAACCAAGAGTCTCCGGATCTACTCCTAACTCACGCAATTTATCTGCTAATCTTTTAATCCGTTCTTCTGGCGTGGGATAACGTTTTCCTTCCTCATCATACCAATAAAGCCACTCTCGCGTTACGCCTCCATAAGTCCCGCGATAGCGAAGCGCTGCTGCTTTCAGCAGATCGCAACCAATTCCCAAACCAACTTCCGGTAGCCAAACAGGATTTCCCTCTTGCAATTCATACTTATCATCCACCAACCGATGCACTTCCAAACGCGGTTTGCGGCGACGCCGGGAAGAGTAAATAATATAATACAAAACACCCAGTGCTGCATATTCTTCTTTTTTAGTGCTATATTCTTTGCGATAATTTTGAGAAACAACTTCTAGCACCAAAGTAGGGACAACGTTTTCGTCCCATAGGACATAACTTGGTCGTAACTCCTCATCATAAACTCGCTCTACTCCCAAGCTCAAAAATCCATCTGGTACAATCGGCGGTTTATCTGGGTGAGAATAAATACCCATGTCTATCCCAAAAAACCAGTCCATGCGTTCTGCCCATAGTATCAGCAGTATCGCTTTGAGCAAGCCTGGTATCAATTCTTGCAATTCGTTATCCACAGGGGTATCGTCAGAGTCGGGTAATTCTTCGGCGGAGGGCAAGTACTTCGGCAGGTTAAACTCTAACATGACTGGTTTTCCCCCAAAACTGACTAAAATAGCGATTTCAAATTTAATTCAAATTTAAGAAATAGGGTAATTCTCGCCTGGTTATTTCTGCGGAAATTTTCGCACTTGAAACTTACTTGAGTGTTTGTTGGGGCGGAACTTTCACCTTCAGTTGTTCGATTATCACACTTTTGATCCTTTGTGTATGTTTGTCAGAATAGAGGTGTAGTCTATATTAATTATCCTTGCACCATAGGTCTATAGGGTAGATTTATGAGAAAGGGGCGTTTGATTTGAAAAAAGTGATAGAAAGGAATTATGGACAACAACAACAACTGGATGAAGCAGTTATTAACCATAGGTCTTGGGACAACGTCCTTGGTAGCAGACAAACTGCGGGAAGCGAGTGACCAACTTGTTAAGGATGGTAAGCTTGATCCTGAGCAAGCAAAAGCAGTTATGGATGACATGGTACAGCAGTTGAAGTCGGAGCAGGGAAATTGGGAGGGAAATATGCAACGACAACTGCGAAATATGCTACAGGAATTGGGGGTGCCTCGTCAGTCGGAAATGGACGAACTGCGTGGTAGAATTGACCGTTTAGAGCGTCAAGTGCGTGATTTAGAAAATAAGCTTTGGCGTTAAAGGTCGCTTTGTGGTTTACACTAAATTTTGTTCTACTGGTTATCCTAAAGTACCCAGAATACTGAGTAAGGAGGATTTATTTTGAAAGCGATTTTACTCAGCGTGGGTTTCATGCTGGTTTGTGTTTTGGCTCTGGTATTTGCGCAAATAAGCGGTAACAAACAAGATACTGCTGTTGCTAGCCAGTTGACCGAAACAACTCCAGCACCCATCCAGGTACAAGAAAACAATACCCTTATTGCGAGTAAAAATATGTCTGATGCTAATGTCGTCACCACGCCCTCTGGACTTAAGTACACTGAGTTAAAAGAGGGGACTGGCGCGACTCCTAAAAAAGGACAAACGGTTGTCGTTCACTACACCGGGACTTTAGAAGATGGTACCAAGTTCGATAGTTCACGCGATCGCGGTCAACCCTTTAGTTTTAAAGTAGGTATTGGACAAGTGATCAAAGGCTGGGATGAAGGATTAAGTACTATGAAAGTAGGTGAGCGTCGTAAATTCATTATACCTCCCGAGTTAGGTTACGGCGCTCGTGGTGCTGGTGGTGTTATTCCACCGAACGCTACTTTGATTTTTGATGTGGAATTGCTGAAAATTCAGTAATGACTAATCGTTAGTAGTTTGTTGTTAGTTATTAATCATAACTATTAATAACTTGCCACGAACTACTAATTTATTTTCAATAATAAGTTATCAGTTATCAGTTACCAGCTATCAGTTGTTACTGTTCCCTGTTCCCCTTCGGGTTCGCCAGTCCCCCATCGTGACGGAGACCGCCAAGACGGGGGCTGGTCTCACCTGTTCCCTGTTCCCTATTCCCCTTCGGGTTCGCCAGTCCCCCATCGTGACGGAGACCGCCAAGACGGGGGCTGGTCTCACCTGTTCCCTGTTCCCTATTCCCTGTTTACTGTTCACTGATTTAATAATTATTCGGTCTGGCTAAATTTTTAAACTTCGTTAATTGTGGATCAAACAAGAGTTTAACAGTACCTGTTGGACCATTACGGTGCTTAGCTATGATCACCTCAGCAACTCCTCTATCTGGGCTATCGCTGATATAGTAATCGTCTCTGTACAACATAATAACTAAATCGGCATCTTGCTCAATACTTCCACTTTCTCTCAAATCAGATAACATGGGACGTTTGTTCGTACGTGCTTCTACTCCTCGACTCAACTGAGATAAAGCAATCACTGGGACACTTAATTCACGCGCTAAACCTTTAAGACTTCGGGTAATTTTTGATAGTTCTTGGACGCGGTTATCGCCCCCTCCTTCCATTAATTGCAAGTAATCTATAATAATTAATCCTAGTTCTGTATTTAATTCTGTTTGCAAACGCCGCGCTTGACTTCGCATTTCTGTAACTGTAATATTTGGCGTATCATCAATATGAATTGGCATATCAGAGAGCATACCAATCGCACGGCTTAAAGGTTCCCATTGAGTTTGGCTGATCCGTCCACTCCGTAAATAACTCGTTTCAATTCCCGCCTCACTTGCTAACAATCGCTGCGCCAGTTGTTCTTTTGACATTTCTAAGCTGAAGATAGCAACTGGTAATTTATATGAAGCAGCAATATTATGAGCAAGATTGAGACAGAACGCGGTTTTTCCCATTGATGGACGACCCGCAACAATAATCAAATCAGAACGTTGAAAACCGCTAGTCATACCGTCTAAATCATAAAACCCGCAAGGAATTCCCGGTAGGGCGATACCTTGATGGCGAGTTTCAATATCTTGGAAAGTATTAATCAGGGTGTTAGAAATGTGAACCAGACCGACTTGGGGACGTTCTTGAGTGATACCAAAGACTTTTTGTTCTGCTTGATCTAAAACAGTTGGTAACTCAGTTTCTGTCTGATAACCCAGATGCACAATTTCATTTCCAGCTTTAATTAATCGACGCCGCAGGTATTTTTCCATAATTAAATCTGCTAAGGCATCGATATTAACGGCTGACACTGTACGATCTACTAATGAAACTAATTTATTTCTACCGCCAACACGGCTTAGCATATCGTGGTCGTTTAGCCAATTTATCACTGCAAGCAAGTCTGTAGGTTTACCTTGAGTGTGTAACCTGACAGCGGCGTGATAGATATCTTTATGAGCGTTCAGATAAAAGGCTTCTGGAATCAGGCGATCGCTGACTCTACTAATCGCTTCCGGATCTAGCAAAATCCCCCCCAATATTGCTTCTTCCGCCTCAATGTTTTGGGGAGGGAGGCGATCCATACCATTACCTTGAAAGTTAAGTTCTTCAGACATAAATAATAAGTAGAAATTTTAGATTTGATATTATATTTAAATTTTTAATTTTATAAAGTAAAATATACATTTTTAATATGTGTCCTGTTTGAATCATTTCCACCCGTTGAGATGAATAACTGATATAAAAGTAAATATTCCATACGTGGGGTTCGTTAATGTAGTGTAACGCACCATGTTAGCAGTGTGTGGAGATAGCAAAATTAACATAATTTAAAATATGCTCAGAGGATGTTTGAAAAGTCTTATGGAGTAGACAAATTGTCGTATATCCACCCTAGATCTCCTCAAAAGGGGAGCGTAAACGCCGTTGGAGGTTCCCTGGTTGAGTGCGACTGGCGTCAACAACGCCTCAGTCTGTGCATGTGGCGTCCCGTCATAGCACAGCCTTTGTTGATTTAAGGCAATATTGAACAGCCAGGTATGAAAACTATACTTCTAAAACATCTTGTGAGAGTGAATATAGCGCTTGCGGTGTTGAGTGCGGTAACACGTGCTGTAGTGAAAGTACATGCACTTTCACATTATGTAATTCAAATGAGAAGCGCTATATTTTCATCAGTTATCAAAGAATTATATATTAAATTAATATTAAATATTAAATAATAAGATAGTAATTAGCTTGATTTATACTTGTGTCATTTTTTGTTGAAACTAGGCATTTCATTGTTAGCTAGTAAATACATGGAATTTATTATGAAATAGTAATAATAAATACAAATAATGGGTATCATAAGTTTTTGTAAATGTTGAATCCACAATCATTACTACTTCAGTATCTAGCTTTTCAATAATTTTTTGAGTATATTTGACAACTTTTACAAGATGAACGGTCATGATATTCCAATAATACTAAATAAGTGTATTATTTTACTTTTTGTGTTATAATATCTATCTATAACAAGACCTGAATTGAGTTAAATAGTGTAGTAGTATTTAAAAAAATGTAGTTTTCAACACGCAATTTACGCAGAGAAATAAAGTAAGTTAATTGTCTATCTTTGTCTGTCTATCTTACGCTACTTTACTTGGCTTGCGAGAAGCTGCGCTTCTCATGCTACAGCCCTATGACTGTTGTCTTAGTCACCAAGAGGTGGAAAACCCGTCAAGGAAGGCTGTCTCATCGCCTTCTAAGTATATATATGTATTTGATTTGACAAAAATCAATTTTGTGGCAAGGATTGTAAGAGAATCTCAAGAATTCGGGATTATTAAGGGGGTTATTTTAACATGTTGAGTAACCAATTTCAACGATTGGAACAAGAGGATGATATTCTTTTTTTAGGAGATCAAATTTTTAATGCAGTTCAAATAGTTAAGAAATTCCTTGAATATTTTGAGCCAAAGGGAAATGATTTAAATTTTTCTTGTCAAGACAAGTTTGTTAAAAAATATTTTAAAAAGAGAAATGTTACAGGCATATTTAATCGAGTTGAGTGGGAATTTTACCTGAGATCAGAAATACAATGTGAACTGCTTATTCCTAAGAAAAATCGTAGACAAAAAGGGAAACTTGAAATTAGGGTTACTTTAGAATTTTCTTCATTAAACAAACAATTCTCATCTGTAAATGATGGTGGAAGCCTATCTCTTTCTCTATCAATCACAGATAGTAAGACTTCAAAAGATTTTGAGATAAAAGTTTCGTTAGATTTCTATCCTGAGGAAAGATTGCTAGAGGAAATTTCTCACCAAGAAAAAACCACAGAGTCAGAATTGAGAAAATCCCCTACGGACACGCTGCGCGTAAGTCCCTTTGAGACAGGCATTCGTCGGAAAGGTATACACGAACACCTTGCGTCTCCCTAGGAGATGCAAAAGGACTTTTGTACAACTGGCTTACCCATAAACTATTCGTTCGCTCATTTTCAGGGAGTGTTCGGCAATTATGTCTTATCACTCGCTTTGATGTAGCTGATAGATTCTGGCAGTTTCATAACTGAGAGGATCTGTCGTCGGAGATGGGACACAGATGTAAGAAAAATGGTATCATTGCAAAGATAATAAAAATTAATATCACAAAAAGCCTTGAGCAGTTGCTTTCTGGAAGGGTGAGTAGTTGCTTGTTTGGGATTACCATCACAAAGACCAGTGAGAGTGCGATTGCTTCCCTCAGGTTGCAATGACTATGGCTACGTTGGCTACGTTGTCCGTGCGTAAGTCCTGTTTGACTGCAATCACTCTGGTTAGTTTTTTGTTACACACTTATAAATTTTTTCGCCGACTTACTTAGTACAAGATTTCACAAGTTAGTAGCGTTATTGAGCCTCTTGAAGCTTTACCAGTAGGTGATTCAATTCGTCACGGATTTCTGAAATGCTGTACTTAGTCTAGTTCCCGGTGCGAAACTCAGAAGGCTGATTCTATCAAGCATAAAAACCAAGGTTTTGGTTCCTGGAAACATCTTAAATTCGTACCCTTATTTTTTGGAAATTTAGTTTTGCACCGGGAACTAGTCTAAACTCCAGGATTTAGACATCGGCGGAAATAGTCAAAAAATGACCAAATACAAAATACCTACTACAATCACGACAAAAATAATCCGCCAGCCAAAACCTGCGGCACGGGCTTTGGCGAACATGGTTGATTAGTCAATGAACACGGCGACTCGAAGGGTTAATAAGACGCCCCGGATTATTTCCAGTCAACACCACTACCTTTGTAAGCACTCCTACACCCCTTTGACTACCTGAGTGCCGCTTTCCTCTACTCTCGTCGTCATTTTCGCCAAAATCTTTGAATCACATCCGGAATCAAGAGAATTGCTTGTGTAGTTTTCCTTGTTCAAATAGTTCAGACATTAGAGAGATGACTATACCAAGAAGGTGTCAATCGTTTTTTAATTTAAACTACTAAAAAATAAAAATATGAAAAATTAGCTTTTAATTTTGAGTTTTCATTTCAAAAAATCATCCAATTGAGTAAATCTTATGAATGAGGTAACAATAGCCCGAACAATGGTAAGTTAAGATCATCACTCAAAATGACTCCCTAAAAATACAAGAAAAAATTATTTTGTAGTAAAGGTTTTTTCTAAGCCAGATAAATCAAACCATTGAGGGAGCCTATACAGACGAATACTTCGGTACGTTTGTAGGTAAGTTCCAGAAAACCAAGAGATTTTTTTAATAGGAGGAATCAGATGCAAAACAACATAAGAAAATTTGTTTCCCCAGGTTTATTAGGAGTTCCCATCATTGGCGCACTTGTGTTGATTGGCTTAGTTGTCAATCGCCCTAAACCAGTAATGAGTAATCAGCTTGCATATATTGACCAATCCGCTGAGTCGGCTTACGATTCTGGGTTACCAACTTACACTTGGTTGCACCAGGATTCTTCTGGTGCCTCTTCTGCTGCGTCTGAATTAACTGCACAGAAAGAAACCCGGCTGCGTAAAGCACTCGCCAAATCGGTTACTACTCCAACTCATGTCAGCAAATCAAATGATTTGGAACGAGTTTCTACAAACACAGTAACAATTGCACAACCCCAAACACCCATCAAAACTGCCAGTATTTCGCCTACAGCAGCCGGCTTTCCTCAACAAGATGGCGTTTACCTCTACGGTCAGTCACCCAAGTCTGGTCAACTGGGGCAAGGATATATCATATTTGAAAAGCACCAGAGCAAGGTGATAGGTGCGTTATACATGCCCAGTTCTGAGTTTAGTTGTTTTAATGGCACACTCCGTCCCTCTGGAGAGTTGGCAATGACAGTGAATGGTTACCCAGGTGACGAAAGCCCAACTCAAGTGGCAGCAAACAATACATTACCTCAGGTCAAAGATGGTGAGTCAAGCACTTATGCTCACTCTGTGACGTTGCAAGATTATAATCAGATAAATAATATTAGTAGTAGCGATCGCCAAGTTTTACAAGCCTGTCAGGCAAATGTTCAACAGTGAGGAGTCAGGAGGTGAGAATACAACTCCTAACTCCTCACTTAGCACTTGTTAATACTCAATTCCTGGTTGCGCCTTAATACCCTGATCTCGGAAGGGATGTTTGACTAAAGTCATTTCCGTTACTAAGTCAGCGCGTGAAATCAATGCCGCAGGTGCACCTCTGCCTGTGAGAATAACATGATTGTTAGGTGGCTTTTGAGCTAGCCCAGCTAAAACTTCATCAACTTGTAAGTAACCAAGTTTAAGAGCAATATTAATTTCATCCAACAGCACCAGTTTGAACTGTGGATTGCGGATATATTCTAATGCTTTTTGCCAAGCGGCTATGGCTTTTTCAATATCGCGATCGCGATCCTGAGTATCCCAAGTGAAGCCTTCCCCCATAGCATGAAATTCTAATAAATCATCTTGCCATATACTGAAAACTCTTTTTTCCGCAGGTTCCCAGGCTCCTTTGATAAATTGGATTATAGCAACTTTATACCCGTGACCTAGCGCCCGCAACACCATACCTAATGCCGCTGTGGTTTTTCCCTTACCATTACCAGTATGAACAACAATTAACCCTTTTTCGTTAGATGCATTCTTGATTCGCATCTCCTGGACTTCTTGGCGTCGCTGCATCTTTTTACGGTACTGTTCTGAGTTGAGGGAGGAATTTTCCCCAACCGCACTTATATTAGTAGTTGTCCAAGTTTCATCGGTTTGCATAGTGCTGGCGTTCAGTTTAGTGTAATTATTACAAGGCTTTATCAAAAATTCGTTTATTAAAATGTTAAATAAATTATAAAAGTATCATAAATTGGTAAAAAATACAGGATATTCCTCTAACAGGCTATAAGTAGGAGAGTGAGAACCCTTACTACCTCTGCTAAGCGGGGAAATGATGAACCAGAACACTTCGTTTACAGCAACTGCGGCTCAATTATGGAAAATAGAGTTTCCGTGATCCAAGGGGATATTACCCAGCTACAAGTAGATGCTATTGTGAATGCTGCCAATAATTCCTTACTTGGAGGCGGTGGTGTTGATGGCGCAATACATCGTGTAGCCGGGCCAGAACTTTTGGAAGAGTGTCGCAAGTTACACGGATGTGATACTGGTCAAGCAAAGATAACTAAAGGTTATCATCTTCCAGCCAAGTGGGTGATTCACACTGTTGGTCCAGTGTGGGAAGGTGGAAATTCTGGAGAAGATGAGTTGTTGGCACAATGTTATCGCAATAGTCTAGCCTTAGCAGTACAAAACGGAATAAAAACTATTGCTTTTCCAGCCATTAGCATAGGCGCATATCGTTTTCCATTAGAACGTGCTACTAAAATAGCCGTCAATGAAGTTAATAAATTTTTACACAGCAATAACTCTCTCGAACAAATTATATTCGTGTGTTTTGGGCAAAATGCCTACAATTACTACTTGCAGGTGGTGCAAGAAATAATTCAAACCTAAGATTTAGCAATCCGATTTGATGAGTGTGAATCACAAAGTAGAGACGCTTAACAGGGAACAGGCAAGAAGCAATAAAGGTGTACCTAGCTTTGTCAAAAATCAAATAAGAGTCCTATTGTATGCTGTTTGTTGATTCAGATTTTGACCCTTTGGGTTCGCCAGTCGCCTGCGGAGGGAGAACGCCACATGCTTCAAGCCGGGAAACCCGTCCAACGCAGTGGCTCCCCTCCCGCAGCGCTGGACTCACCATAAATAGGTACAATTATTAGTTCTTTATTCGGGAACTACCACAAATGTCAAAAAAGCGGGGTAAAAAAATCGCACCTGTACCGATGTCAACTGATATCGGGGTTGTCGATTTGATTGATAATTACTTCACAGCATACAATTCAGCACGATTGCGGGAAATATGTCATCTCCTGAGTCGAGATGTATTCAAAGAAAACGTGACGGTAGCAGTTAGCCTTTCTGGTGCGATGACACCAGCAGGATTCGGAGTTTCTCTGCTAGCACCGCTTATCCGCAACGGATTTATTGATTGGATCATTAGTACTGGTGCTAATCTTTATCATGATATGCACTACGGACTAGGTTTTGAAATCTTTGCTGGTAATCCATTTTTGAATGATGTTAAGCTGCGCCAGGAAGGTACTATCCGCATTTATGACATCATCTTTGGCTACGATGTGCTGCTGGAAACAGATGCTTTCATCCGTAAAATTTTGCAAGCAGAACCATTCCAAAAACGGATGGGAACTGCTGAATTTCATAATTTACTTGGCAAGTATGTCCGAGAGGTAGAAAAGCAATTGGGGGTTAAGCATTCCTGTCTACTAGCGACAGCTTATGAGTGTGGAGTCCCGATTTACACATCTTCCCCTGGTGATAGTTCTATTGGTATGAACGTTGCCGCATTGTCACTGGAAGGATCTCCGCTGATCTTAGATCCTTCTATTGATGTAAACGAGACAGCAGCCATTGCCTACAGTGCAAGAGAAACAGGAGGCAAAAGTGCAGCTGTGATTATTGGTGGTGGCAGTCCTAAAAACTTTTTGCTACAAACACAACCGCAGATTCACGAAGTCTTAGGGCTAGAAGAACGAGGACACGATTACTTTGTCCAATTTACCGATGCCCGTCCAGATACTGGTGGGTTATCCGGAGCCACACCCTCGGAAGCTGTCAGTTGGGGTAAAATTGATCCAAATGAATTACCTAGCACAATAGTTTGTTATACCGACAGCACAATTGCATTGCCGTTAGTCACAGCTTACACCCTCAAGCAGTGTCAGCCTTGTTCTCTGAAGCGGTTGTATGACAAACGAGAACAAATGCTAGACAAGCTGCGGACAGATTATTTAGCAGCGAAAACTCAACCAGTAGATGAAATACCTGTTGCTGTGGCTCAAAGCACATCTTCTCAAGAAGTCGCAACGTCTCCTCTAGGCAGGCTTATTCCTAATACAGGAGGCCCAGAGTCGTAGGAGAAGATGGGAAGATGAGGGAGTGAGCAAGTGAGGGAGTGAGGGAGTGAGGGAGTGAGGGATAGTAAAATTCCCCTTACTGAGATCTTGCACCTCAGCGATAGTATGCCTTGAACTCAAGTTCAAGGCTAATAACCCAAGTCCGTTAAAACGGACTGAAAAACTTACCCAGTCCGTTTTAACGGACTTGAACTTTGAGCCAAGAAATTTATTTCTTGGCGGACGAAAGTTATGGTGCAAGATCTGAGCTTATCCTCCCTGTCCCTTACTTGTCTCAACTCAGATCGCTCCATAATAAAACTCTCAACCTACCAAGATCAATGCAGATTACTCAGTGTCTTCACACAGCCATTCTTGTCACGGATCTAGAACGAGCCGAACATTTCTATACAAAGGTGCTAGGATTGCCCAAAATAGAGCGCTCTCTCAAATATGCTGGCGCTTGGTATCAAGTTGGGAATCATCAAATTCACTTGATAGCTGCCCAGGGAGTCCCCACTGAGGACCAAAATGAAAAATGGGGGCGCAATCCCCACGTTGCATTCTCAGTTGCTGACTTAGACGCAGCCAAACAACAACTCCAAGATAACAACTGCTTCATTCAACCCAGTGCCTCCGGACGCCCAGCCCTCTTCACCAAAGATCCTGATGGGAATATTGTTGAACTCAGTCAGCAGTGAGCTTTTATCCGAACCGTATTGAATGGCGATCGCCTTAAAAGCAACTTCCGCATCGCCTATTTTTTTCTCAAATCTTGGGCAATATCTAGCGACAAGCCTCAGCACTTCTACGCAGCATAGTAAAAACCAGTAAGTGATTGAGCAGAGGTTATATTACAGCGCTTTTCAAGTAAATAAACCACGGGTTAGGGGCACGGCAATACTTATATGTGTCAACTTAAGCCAAAACCCTTGTCATTACGTCATATCAAGCCTGATTACACTCGTCCACAATTGTCGCGCTTACCTCACCCCGGTTTTGTCTTGCGCCAAAACCGCCCCTCTCCTTAGTAAGGAGAGGGGACGTGATAGCGGAGCGTGGCGTTAGCCATAGCGTAGCTTTACGGGGGTGAGGTCAAACCAACGTGGAATAGAGGCTTGAACATTAAGTTAACACGTATGGGCTAACCTTTGTCCCTACGAAAATCTCTGGTTAAATTAACTGAATCTAGCTGTAACCTGAAGAAAAATAAAGAATATTTAAGTTACTATTTATACTTTACATATTAAAACGCTTACAATATAAAAGTAAAAAAATAAACAATGTCACGGATGTAATCTTCCTAATCCAGAGTTATGGACAATCTCTCAGAAATCCAACTAGTAGAATATAATCGCTAAAAACCGTATAAAATGACAAAGTGTTGTCACAACACTGGGAAGGGGGAGCGTAATGGAACAGCAAAGGTATATTGTGCGGTTAAGTGAGGAGGAGCGGCAGGAATTAGAAGCGATCGTCAAGAAGGGGAAAGGAGGTGCCCATAAAATTCGTAATGCACAGATACTTTTACACAGCGATGAAAATGGTGAGCGTCTGACGGTGGAAGTGATCGCCAAACTACTGCATTGCAATAAAGATACGGTTTGTGAGGCACGTAAACGCCTGGTTGAGCGTGGTTTTCCGGCGGCACTTGAACGCAAGAAGCGTGAAAATCCGGCGATACCACGACTGTTTGATGGTGAAGCGGAGGCTCGGCTGATTGCGGTGGCGTGCAGTACTGCGCCAGAGGGTCGTGGCAGATGGACATTACAGATGCTGGCTGGACCGCGTAGTGGAACTAAATATTGTGCCACATTGTACAGCCAATACGGTACATGAGGTTCTAAAAAAAACGAACTTAAACCTCATTTGCGTAAAGTCTGCCGGGCGGAAGCTTCCGTCCGGCGAGCTTTACGGGAATGCTGGGTTATTCCGCCAGAGCAGGATGCGGAATTCGTAGCCGCAATGGAAGACGTGTTGGAGGTATATCACCGTCCTTACGAGGTCGATTTTCCCGTAGTCTGCATGGATGAACAACCAGTACAGCTGCTCAAGGAAACACGCACGCCACTGCCGATGGAACCTGGAAAACCCGAACGATACGATCCTGAATACGAACGCAATGGCACCGCTAGTATCTTCATGTTTTGTGAGCCAAAAGCAGGAATTCGCAATGTTTCTGCCCATGAACGACGTACCATGACCGACTGGGCTCAGCAGATAAAACATCTCCTTGATGTCCAATACCCAAACGCCAAAAAGGTCGTGCTGGTATGTGATAACCTGAATACCCACAAACCCGCCGCTCTTTACAAAACTTTCCCACCAGAACAAGCAAGACGCCTCCTCAATCGTCTCGAAATCCATTACACTCCAAAACATGGCTCTTGGTGAGCCAGTGCGTTGGGCGGCTTTGCCGACTTGAAGCAACTGGCGAACCCGAAGGGCTCAATATCGCCGAAATTGAACTAGCCACTCTTACACGCCAGTGCCTTGAGCGCCGTATTCCCGACCTTCCTACCCTCCAAGCTGAACTTAACGCATGGAATACACAACGCAATAATCTTCACTCTACCATCAATTGGCACTTCACCACTACTGAGGCAAGAATCAAACTAAAACGCTTGTATCCGGTTATTGATGATTAAAGACTACTAGGGGGACAAGGCGCTAGTGTAAGTAAGTTCACCCCCGTCGAATTTGGCAAAGACTTTTTTGACAACCTCGCCCAATGTCGTGACGATGGGGAGAAAATCCAGCTATTTTTGGAAACAGCCCAAAGACAAGATGTACCGCTAAGGGCGATCGAAGAGTTGTTGAACTACCAAGATGAATTCATCTTGGCTATGGGACTTCAGAGCTTTGGCTATATTACTAACCCGCAAATCAAAGCGCAACTTGCAACTCTCGACTATATCGAGGGACTTGATGAACCTCTTGAGGAAATCTCTCTGCTACCTGATCCAGAAGACTACAAGCGGCATAGTGTCAGGATACTTGAAAAGTTGTGTCAGGAAGCTAAATCGGGTAGCGATTTGATTCGTTTATCGGCGGCTTGGGCTATTCAGCAAATAGGTTACTCTGCGATGATTACAGGAAGATTTCTTCCGAAGTCAGCCGAAGATATTCAAAGTCAAATTATTAGTGAAAGTCTCAATCGTCTTAACAATAGGTCAATCTCTAAAGAATACATTGATTTTTGGGTTTATGCACCTAAAAGACAGAGGAAAAGAAAAGAAAGAGTGCTGCACAATTAACAGATGAGTCTCGTGGGGCAAGTAGTAACCCAAGTTGCTAGTTACCTCCCTGCGCTGCGCGCAGGGGTATCGCGTATGGT